>JBBSDR010000126.1:0-10021 GCA_038240465.1 Gemmatales bacterium | reverse complement strand
CGGCATGAACTGCGGGGTGCCCAGGGCGGACCCCATCCGAGTAGGGGCCGACCCGCTTGCCGACGAAGGCCGGAGCGTTTTCTCGCCGGAGTCGTTCGCCCCGTCCGGCCGGCCGAGCGGCTTTGCCAGCCCCCAGTCCACGATCAGCGTCTCCCCGTACTGCCCGAGCATGACGTTGCCGGGCTTGAGGTCGCGGTGCAGCACGCCCCGGCTGTGGGCGTAGGCGATGGCGTTGCACACGTCCACGAACCGGCCCAGCAGTTGCCGGAACTCCACGGACCGTTCACCGGGGTTGCGTCCCCGGTTTTCGGCATCGTGGAAGCGGCGGATGGCATCTTGGAGGCTGTCGCCCCGGATGAAGCGCATGGCGTAGTAGGGACGGCCATTGAGATACGTCCCCAGTCCGTAGACGGGCACAATGCCGGGGTGTTCCAGCCCTCCCGTGATTTCGGCCTCCAGCAGGAAGCGAGACCGGCTTCCAAGATCATCTGCGTACTGATCCTGAATCTCCTTGAGGGCGACCTCTCGGCCCAACTCCTCGTCGTGGGCAACGGACACCTGCCCGAGGCCACCTTTGGCGTGTGGCCGCAGGATGCGGAAGCGAAGCCCCGACGAGGTGGATGTCCCCACCGTGGGAAGTACGGTGGCATTGGGGTCATCCTGCGAAGACGGCCCGTCGTGAGCAAGGGCGTCGCCGGCCTGGGCATTCCCACTCCGAGACGGTGAGCCGGCCACGCGGGCCAGACTGGCGTGAAGGTCGGCGTCCTCGATCTGCTGGAGGCCGTCTCGGGCAGAGCCGAGGGAACTGACCGACGCGAGGCTCCTCTCGGGATCGCCGCCGTGCATCTCCAAGTGCTTCTCTACCAGGGCTTCCAGCAGATGATGCGTGTCATCGCGGAGGGCACCCTGTCCCGCCAGAATCTCGCCAAGAGACTTTGCCTTATCCATCACCCAGGTGTTCATGGCCCGGATGAGGGCATCGCGGCTGACGAAGTCCATCTGCAAGGCGAGGATGCCGAAGAGGAGGTTGCGGTCCGAGTTGATCGGTGCAGGAGCAGTCATGGCGGACAATCTCGCTAAGTCATCCAGGGATGGTTGAGTCGAAACCAGATTAGCACTTGCATGGCCGCGCGACGAGAAGAAAGGCCCCGGAACGCTTCCCTCGCCTTCCTACGAATCGTCCGCGAGCAGACTTATCCATCTGCGTGATGCTGACAGGATGAGACACGAAGGCCGTGCCGGTCGGCCACCGGGTCTCAGGGGTGTCGGATCGCGGTCGGTGTGTTCCGTCGTCCGGGCCAAGCAGCCTCCGCACGGCACAGAGGTTCGCTGCCGCAGGACAGCATCAGCACTACCCTTCTGATCCGACAGCTTCCGAGGCTTCTTGACCCCTCCAGAGGGCAGTAACAGAGCGTTGACGCCGATCTGCGTCCACACTGCTTCGGACCGTGGGGACGCTAGTCTCGCGCGGTTGGCGTCATCGAAGACTTGAACGAGGATGTATTGCCCGAAAAGGTGCGAACCCAGCAAGGAGACGAAGGCGATGGACGCAGTTGGGGAGACCCGTTCCCCATTAGGGATCTGGCTCGGAGTGTCGGATGCCTGACCCCTAAATAAAGACATGAAAGGGGTCAGAGTAAGTGCGACCGATCGTTCGCTATCCTGTCCCCGCTTCTTCGCTTCGCCCATTCCGCAACGGATCAGAATTAGCTCGGTCGGGACAGCGTTTCGCGGCAGATTCGGAGGTCGTGCCGATCCGTTGACAGTTCTTCGCATTCCGTTCGCTCTCGCGCTTTGCGGGGGCGGTTGTGTTTCACGACACGACCGTCCCCGCAAGGGGATGGTCCCAATCAGGAGATCCCCATGAGTGCTCTCGTACCTACCACCTACCGCACGAAGGAAGCGAACAACCTGCACGTCGTCTTCCTCTCCCTGCTGCCTCGTATTGAACAACATGCCCGCATCAGCTTCCGCCACATCCGCTGCCAGGATCAGAAGCAGGACGCCGTCGCCGAGACCGTCGCCATCGCCTGGAAGTGGTTCATCGACCTGACGCAGCGCGGGAAGGATGCTCGCAACTTCGTCTCGGCCCTCGCCACCTTCGCGGCCAGAGCAGTCAAGAGTGGCCGGCGGCTGTGTGGCCAACAGAAAGCCAAGGACATCATGTCTCCGCGAGCCCAGCAGCGTCAGGGGTTCGTGGTCCAGAAACTGCCTGACTACAGCACCCTCGCAGCGAATCCCATCCTGGAAGCTCTGATCGACAACACGAGGACATCGGTCCCAGACCAGGTCGTCTTCCGCTGTGATTTCCCCGTCTGGCTCGCCTCACTCTCAAACCGAGACCGCCGCGTCGTTGACTGCCTCGCACAGGGCGAACGCACGACCGACGTCGCCCAGCAGTTCGGCTTCAGCTCCGCACGAGTCAGTCAACTGCGCCGCGAGTTTCAGCAGGGCTGGCAGATGTTCTGCGGCGATACCTCCTCCCCGGAGGATCGATCACATACACAGCCCACATAAACCCCTGCGTTCGTCTCCATCGCCATCCCCATCACTTCACCCTCGTCGCAGACTCGACTGAAATCCGAAACGGTCGTACTCTCTGCTCCCTGTCCCTCTACTTCCTGCGTCCTGTCGATGAAGACGCCAGCGACTTTCGCATCACTTACTGGAAGGACTACATCGTTCGAGTGATCAGGCTCGACGGCTGTCGCCGGTTGGGGACGCTGCGGCATTGCTGCGTCGAAACTCGTCAGGGCGACTTCATTGGTCTGGTTCTGATCGCCAGTCTCCAGCCTCTCGACCGCAGAATGAGAAACGCCCTGCGACGTGAATCACGCCGAGCGGCGCAGCGACACCAATAACCCCCACTTCATCAACGACCAGCCACGCCTACCCTGGCCAACCCTGTCAAGGAGTATCGACGTGTCCCGCAAACGCACCGTCAAGGGGACGGTGAACAGAGACCCTCCGCGCAACGCTGCAACACACAGCAAGGAGAAACCACCGAAACGATCGCTGCTCCGGTTCGGCCGGGGCAATGCCAAGCTCGACGACGCCATCTACGCCTTCAGCTTGCCTGCCGGCTACTCCTGTCCCTTCGCCCGCGACTGCCTGAGCAAGGCCAACCGTACCAGTGGCCGCATCCAGGATGGTCCTCTGACCCAGATCCGCTGTTACGCGGCAACGATGGAGTTACGACCCGCGATTCGGCGCTCGCGCTGGTACAACTTCAACCTGCTCCGGACCTGCAAGACTCGCGAGGAGATAATCCAGCTCTTGCTCGACTCTCTGTCACAGTTCGCGGGCTGCGTTCGCATTCACGTCTCGGGGGATTTCTTTGCTCAAGACTACTTTGACGCCTGGCTTGCTGTTGCAATCTTCCGTCCTCGTACCCTCTTCTACGGCTACACCAAGTCCCTGCCCTACTGGGTCGCCCAGCTCGACTGCATCCCGGAGAATTTCGTGCTCACAGCCAGCAAGGGCGGCCAGCACGACAAACTGATCAAGGCCCACAATCTGCGTTATGCCCAAGTCGTCTTCAGCGAGGCCGAGGCACAAGCTCTTGGCCTCCCCATCGACCATGACGACACCCTGGCCATGAAGTCGGAAGGCAACTTCGCGCTCCTGATCCATGGCACCCACCCCGCCGGCAGTGAGGCCGCGAAGGCAGTGGCTGCTCTCAAGTCCCAGGGCTGGCGCGGCTACACCCGACGATCCTCACACTGAACCCCGTTCGGTGCGAAACCAATCCTTCATTCCACACCCAGGAGAACCCTCATGGACCCGCAAACGCTCAAGAAGATTGACGACGCCGAGGAAGCAGTCGCCCAGCTCGTCGAAGAGTCCCGCAAGCCCGGCCCGCTCTACAAGGAGAGCCCGCGCGCTGTCGCTCAGGTCAGTCGGACCAGCAAGTGGCTGCTCAACGCCATTAAGACGCTGCGACGCGAACTCAAGTTGCCCTCTACCGACAAGGAGGCAAGTTAAGCAGACGGTTCCACGCATGGCTTGTCATCGCCCAAGCACGAAAGGGACAGCAAATGGACGACCCGACGGAGGATCTCCGACGGCATCGGCTGGTCGAGATCAACGCAGAGCCGGGTAGCCGTGAAGCCCTGGAAGCTCAGTACGGTCAGGTCTGGGACACAGACGAGTTGAGTCGGGACTTCCAGGTCATCGGCTTCATGGCACCGTTCGTCGTCGTGCGGCGGCTCTCAGACGGAGCGAAAGGGAGCCTGGAGTTCCAGCACAGCCCGCGGCTCTACTTCAACTGGCTCGCGGACAAAGGAGGGTAAAGCACAAGAGTCTCATCCATCCTGCCATCGGGCTTTTCACGCTCAAACCTATTCGTTCAATCAACCTCGTCAGACGAAGGAGTACACTCATGGCCGATGCGAAACTGATGCTTCACTGCGGAGCACGCGAGGTCACCCGCACCCAACTCAATGCGGTTCCCTGTCCGGCCGCTGAAGGCAAGTGGAAGCCTGTCCCTCACGGCACGGTCCTCGACTATGCGGAGCGGGCCTTGATCGACGCCGGCTACCAGATCGACAAGATGGAGCTGGGACTGAGTCGCAGCGACGCCAGGTTCTTTGGAACCCTCACGCTCAGGAGCGACGTCGCCTCGGGCGTCTCCCTGGCCGTCGGTCTGCGAAGCTCGCTGGACAAGTCGATCAGCCTCCAGTGGTGCTGTGGCGCGCGCGTGTTCGTCTGCGACAATCTTTCCTTCCGCAGCGAGCAGGTGATCGCCCGCAAGCACACCATCAACGGCGTCACCCGCTACCAGGAGGCCATCTGCAAGGCGGTCTCGGGGCTGGCCTCCTACCGCGAGCAGGAGGGCCAGCGCATCCGCACGATGCAGCAGCGGATCATCGACGACCACTTCGCCGAGTCGTTCCTGCTGCGTGCCTATCAGGACGAGGGGCTGCTTTCGCCGCGAACGCTGCCGGTTGCCCTCAATGAGTGGCGGAAACCCGCGTTCGAGGAGTTCAACCAGAGGACTGTGTGGACTCTGTTCAACAGCGTGACTTTCGCTCTGGGCGATCGGGTTCGCAGCAATCCGCAAGCCCATGCCGCTGCGACGATCCGGCTGGGCAGCCTGCTGTCTCCGGATGACTCGCAATCGGAGCCCTCGGTGGCATAAGGCGTCGTACGCGGCAAGGATGCGGTCGCTCATCGTTCACCCATGGGCGGTCGCATTCACGTTGTCTCATTCATTCACTTCTCGTCCGGGTCCTCGCCCACCCGGACTTCCAGTAATTCCACCATGCGTAACTCAGCAAACCATAACTGGCGTGGCGTGGTCGAGGTCCATCGGATCAGTCCACGACGGCTCAATGATGACCTGCTTGACCGCCAGGTGCGGCGTCTCCGCGATCGTGCCATGACCCGACAGACGACTCATTCGGGGTGGGCCTGTCGCTGCCGCACGCTCTGCGAAACGATCCCCGACGGATTCCGCTACACAGTCCGATCGGTTTTCACCCGGACCACTCGTCGGGTCGTTGACGAGGCTGCCTGTCAGACTCAGCTCGACGGCATCCAGCAACGCATCATTCGAGTTGGTCGTCGCTGGGGCTGGGCTCTCGCCGGCAACAACGACAACCTGCCCGCGAATGTACCTGCTGGTGATCAAGCGAAGCATGCAAGCCCCCGCTCGGAACCCTTCCGGCCGACGGTCTCGATCCCAGCGGACTGGCTGAGGTTCTTCAGTCATCTCTTCGAGCGGGAAGTACAGGTCCGGCTCATCCTGGACACGCTGGGAGCGGCCATTGCCAGCGAATGGCGTGTCCGCAACCACTGTTTGCTCTGGGGCCGACCCGCCTGCGGCAAGACGGAGATCCTGCTGGCCGTCGAGCGAATGCTCGGCGCTGACGCCGTCGTCAAACTGGACGCCACCATGACCAGCAAGGCCGGCGCCGAAAACCTGCTGCTGGAACTGGAGCATGTGCCTCCCATCCTGCTGATCGAGGAACTGGAGAAGTGCGATCCGGCCAACTTGCCCTGGCTGCTGGGAGTGCTCGACCAGCGTGGCGAGGTGATCAAGACCAACGCCCGGATCGGGACGGTTCGCAAGGAGGCACGCTGCCTGTGCCTGGCGACCGTCAATGATCTGGTCCGCTTCCGTGCTGCCCTGTCCGGAGCGCTGGCGTCGCGGTTCCCGCATCAGATCTGCTGTCCGCGTCCGGGGCGTGCAGTGCTGCGACAGATCTTGCTCCGCGAGGTGCATGCGCGGGGAGGCAAGGAGGAGTGGATTGACCCGGCTCTGGACCTGCTGACCAGGGAAGGTGGGAATGATCCGCGTCGAGCCATCGCCCTGCTCGATGGTCGGGACCGTCTTCTGAACGGGGAATATCAGGCAGACTGGGAAGCTATTCGACGCTGCGCGGATGGCGAGGCGGATGGCACTATTCCGCCGGCCTGATCGAAGGAGAAGCAATGGACAAAGAGGATCTCTTCAAACTGCTCGATCTGAAGGGCAAGGAAGCTATTCCTCAAGAGGCCACGGAACGGGCCATCACGTCAACCCATCCTGGCGCACCTTCTCGTGCCGCCAGTCTGACGGCTCTGGTGCTGGATGGCTGGGCGCTGCGTCGGGGCCGCGAGGTACTGGCCGAGAGCGAGCGTCTGCAAGCGCTGCCAATGGACGAGTACGCCATCGCTGACTTTCACGGGGCGGCTTTCGAGCCTGATCCTCAGTTGCATGAGGATTGCGTGGATCAACAGCGGCACCAATTCCTCCAGCAACTCCTGGAGACGCCTGACTATCAGGCTCTTCATGCCGTGACCCTGCTCAACGAGGCGGCGGCAGCAATTGCCACGACGGCCTTCGCCGAGCAGTTCGCGGCGCTGAAAGATGAGCCTGCGGGCTTCACCGGGCAGCAACGATCCGCGCGCCGTTGCTGCGCTTTATCGCAGAGTGCGGAGCAATGCCACGCTGCGTCGCATCTGCGAGTTGGCGGGCCGCTACCGGAGATTGGCCCAGTCGAAGCAGAGACGCAAGACCCTGCATGGTCTGGATGACGTCGTCGGGGTCGTCCTGGATGGCGACATCGGCAGGCTCCTGCCTCACGAGCTGGCAAAGTTGGCCATTCCGGAGTTCGAGGACGACACACTTCGTCGGCTGATCGAACGGCAGACGCAGTGCCGGGAGTGTTACGCCACCGAGCCGGTCGCACGAGGCCCGATCCTGGTCTGCCTCGACGAGTCAGGCAGCATGGGAGGAGACAAGATCCATACAGCCAAGGCACTCGCACTGGCGCTGGCCTGGATCGCTCGCCAGCAGCGGCGCTGGTGCGCCTTGGTAGCCTACTCCGGCGATAGTGGCGAGCGATTGCTCCCGTTACCTCCGGGCCGGTGGAACGAGGCAGCCCTGATGGACTGGCTGACGGAGTTCATCGGCCACGGCAGCAATCTCGATGTCCCGATCCGAGAGGTTCCTGACTACTTCCAGCGGTTGAAAGCCCCCGTCGGTGTCACCGATGTGCTGTTCATCACCGATGCCATTTGTTGCATCCCTGACGAAGTCAAAAACCAGTTTCGAGACTGGACGCAGCAGGTCAAGGCTCGTCTGATCACGCTGGTCATCGAGAGCGAACCGGGCGACCTGACCGCCATCAGTGACGAAGTCGATCTCGTCCGGTCACTGGCGGTAGCCGAGGCCGGCGTCGAGCGTGTCCTGTCGGTCTGATCTTCCCCCTCACCCTGTCAACCGCTCAACAGCCAGGCAGCAGGAACCCATCACGGGGACGGCGCTGCCTGGCAGTTCGTGTACTCGATCAAACTCTGAACTAAAGAAAAGGAGACCCTTCGCATGAATGTGACCACCCCTCCCCTCAACGGCCTTCTCGCCGTGTCGGCCGACACCAGGCTGCTGGGCGATATCCTCAGCTGGTCCTGTGCTGGCTTGACCGTCAAGCAGCATGCTCTCGTCGAGGCCCTGCGTGACAGTGACCTGGATGAGAGCGTGGCCCGCGAGTTGCTGCCGCGTCATGCCTTCAGCCGTGCCTGCCGCAAGCTGGCGAAGCAGCGCATCATCCGTCCCATCTTCGAGGATCGCGTGTCCATCACGTTCCAGTTCACGCAGGAGTCGAAGGCCGGCGATCGATTCGAGTACATCCTCGAAACCCTGCTGACCCTGGACAAGGAGAGTGGCCAGGTCCACTGCGATCTGCCCGGCCTGGCGGCGATGGCCCAGGAGCAACTCGACCATCACATCGCTGTCCGCAGCCGGCTGGCACACCGCACGGCGATCACTCGGTCAAGGAGGCCGTGGCGGCGGGCCTGGCCGGATTGATCAGCGAACACCAGCAGGCCATCGCCGAGTTCGGATCCGACACGCGCGAGGCAACCCTCAATCGTGCGGCCGAACGCATCCGGGCTGACTCGCCACAAACTCAGCGCCTATTCCGCCTATCTTGCCCATGAGCGCGACCGGCTGGAACGTGACCTGACCGAGGCACCGAGTCAGTTACGTCAGAAGGTCGAACTGCTGGCCGAGTCTCACGAGTCCAAGCCTGACACCGCAACGGTCGCAACGTAGAGATCGTCTCTTCGGATCCGACCTGATTTCGCTCACCACCTCGACACACCAATCCCGCTGTGGCTACCTCTCTCCCACGCAAGGGGATCTCATGCAACCGCAATTGACTGTGCCTGCCCACCCTCGTCAACGCACGCTGGTCTTTCTTTCGACCCATGAACTCTGGGATTTCTGGCCGTTCATGCCGGTGGTCCGACGCAAGCCCGGCTGCGAGCAAGAAATGGGCGTCGTCTACGATGCGCTCCACGCGAAGAGTCTGCCTGGCTATTCCTGCACGGTCTTCCTGATCAACGTCTTCCTGTTGCCTGAGACGATCGAAGAACTCCTCAAGGTGCCGCATGAGACGTTCGATACCTTCGATGAACTCGCGGAAGCCGGCTGGACCGTTGACTGAGGCATGCCCTCGCTGGGCGCTCACGGCGAGGCTCTCTTCCCTTCTCTTTCAGCAACATCATCACGAAAGCGAGGTGTCAACGTGATCGCCATTCCGCGATCGCTGGTGAAGCAATTCCGCGCTGTCCTGCGTCGGTGTGCAACGCCGGCAGACGGCCGTCGCGATCCGTTCGTCGTGATCCGTTCCTCAAACAAGGGACTGACGCTGGAGACGGTCCTCGGTGACACAGCGGTTCAACTGGAACATCCTGGCAAGCAGGGCAGAGAAGTCCTCGCCTTCCGGGCATCCGTGCTGGCGCAGTTCGAGGGCCGCGGTCCCGACCTGGTGGCAATCGAAGAAGAACAGGTTGGCAAGGGCCGCGCGACCTGGTCCGAAGCGGCCGGGCCAGTCAGCCATGACTTCAACACTGTCAGTCCTGAGAAGCACCTCCTCTTTCCCGAGCCGCCTGGCGACATGAAGTTCGCCGACGATAGGTTCCAGCAGGCAATGGACGAGGCGTCCCAGACAGCTTCCTCGCAGATCACCGGACGTTCGTTTCACCTGATCTGCTTGCGTGGTTCGACCAGCCAGATTGTCGCCACGGATGGCAGACAGCTCCTCATCCAGGGTGGTTTCCCCTTCCCCTGGAAGAACGATCTGCTCGTGCCGCGCATCACCGTCTGGGGAATGCGGGAACTGACGGGAACGAAAGGAGTGATGTTCGGTCAAACCGATGACCATCTCTTCATTCGCCTGGGATCCTGGACCTTCGCGCTGAAACTCGATCTGCATGGCCGGTTCCCGCCTGTCGAGCAGGTGGTTCCCAGTCCTCGTGGGACCAAGACCCAGCTTCAGCTCGGTGCTGAGGACATCGCTCTGCTCTGCACCGAGCTATCCCGATCGCCAGGCCGCAAGGACGAGCCTTCCCATCTCATGCTGGTGATCGGCAAGGAAGTCGTGGTCCGGAGCCATCTCGACGATCAGGTGCAGGGACGCGAACTGAAGCTCACCGCATCGCAGGTGACCGGCCAGCCGGTGAGCGTGCGGATGCATCACGCCCCTCTCGTGCGCGCACTCACACTCGGCTTCAGCCGGATCGAGATCGTCCG
>JBBSDR010000125.1:0-10061 GCA_038240465.1 Gemmatales bacterium | reverse complement strand
GGGTAGACGAAGGTAGCCCCGGATGGAGCGCAGCGCAATCCGGGGGAGCCGCTCAACGGGGGGACTCTGACACAAGCCTGAAGCGCAAGCGAAGGACTATCCTTCGCTTGCGCTTCAGGCTTGTGTCAGAGTCCCCCGCATTGAGTATAGCTCCTGATAACTCCTCTAGCTTCCACTCTAGGCAGGCGATATCATAGTGCAATCCGTTCGGTTGACCGAACGGATTGCACCCACACCCAAAGAGGGAAAAAACATGTCGTTTGCCACTATCCTAGCTTCGTCCCTGGCTCTGTCCGTCTTCTCCGAGAGCGGCGCAGCGGTCCCGAACATCGAGGTAGTCCAGAAACCTATGGACCCCCGCACCCGCCTGGACGAACTTGGCCTGTCTGTCCAAGGGGAAATGTTCCTTCATCCCTCCAGCTTCGGCTTCCACTTCTGTGGCGTGCGAGTGACTCGCGTCCGGCCGGGGTCCGCTGCGCACAAGGCTGGTCTGAAAGTTGGCGACCTTATCCACACGGTCAACGGTCACGGCGTGGATGATTTCCTAGATCCCGTCGATAAGTTTTTCGGGGAGCAGCGGCTGAGCAACCAGCTCACGAGGAGGGGGCGGGCGATACTTGTCGTGGAGCGCTCGGGCAAAGGTGACGTGGACATTGCCATTCTCCTTAACTGACAATCGACCGACACAAGGGGTCCGCACAATCGGCATGGTTCAAACCAGGATAACACTCGGAACGCCAACGCCCTCCGCGCCACGAGGTGGATTCTCCCCAATCAACGGTCCATTGCGGTGTGGGTCGCCTGGACGACATGATTGGTTGAAATTTCGTGTAAGGCTGCAAGGATCAGCACACGGTTGCGATTCAAGAACCAATGATCGCCATCGACTTCGATCAACTCAAAGCCGCCTGCGGTGTGTTGAGACCACTCCCTAATCTCGTCGGTGTACACCATGTCGTCTTGCCGGGCGGCGAAGGCAGTGATGGGGCAATTCAGGGGTGCGTTTGGCTGAAATCGGTAGTTTTTCAATAACGGCCAATCCGAACGCATGAGAGGGATGATCGACGCGAGGAATTCCGGGTTATCCACATAGCGCGACAGCGAAATCAGGTACTCCGGGCTGTTGTCCGCAACCATGGCCTTGAGCATGACTTCACGCTTCTGCCACAGGTGGATCAAGTGAGGCGCCACAGTCCCCGTCACCATGAAATGAATCGGCTCTCGATGGTGGCGCTCACGCAGACGACGAATGACCTCCCCGGCCACGATACCGCCGTAACTGTGTCCCCAGATCATCACGGGACGATCAAAAAGCGGCAGCAGGTGTGGGACGATCTGATCGGCCAACTCGTCAACGCTCTCCACAATCGGCTCGGCCATCCGGTTCTCGCGGCCCGGCGTCTGCACGGCCAGGATGTCACAATCGTCCGGTGGATTGAGGAGGAAATTGGTGAACAGCGACGCGCCGACCCCCATCGAATGAAAACAGATCAGACGGAAGGGGGCGTCGGCGTTGCCCCGCCCGCGAATCAGCCACGGGTTCAAGACGCGCACGCCTTCCAGGTCCGCCACCGTATAGGTTGTCGAGCCTTGCCCGGCATCTTTTGTAGTCGCGGCATCGGCGGCGCTGCTGTTGTCCAACTGGCCCAGCAGCTCCACTGCCAGAGTCGCGATGGTCGGCCCCTTGAGCAGTTTGATCAACGGCAAGTTGACCTCGAGCGAGCGCAGGACCCAATTTCGCAACTGAGTCAACATCAGCGAATCCAGACCGAGGTTGTCGAGGGGAGCAGAGACGTCGAGTTTCTCCGGCAGGGCGTCCAGAATCCGCGCCAGTGTCGCGGTCACCTCTTGCTGCAGGCGCTCGCGCCGCTGTTCAGGTTCGAGTTCGGCCAGCGCTGCGCGCAGACTGAAGCCGGTTTGGCGGGAACCCCGCGCCAGTGCCGCGTCGCTCATCAACTCCACGAAGCGTGAATCGCGAACCAGGTGCGGATAGGCCGTGCGAAATCGAGTCCAGTCAAAGCGGGCCGTCATTCTCTGGACTGGCTGCTGAACCAGAGCCGCTTCCAATTTCGCCAGTACATCGGTCAGGGGCATCACGAGCATGCCATGACTTTCCAGTAAGTCGATGACATCCTGGACGTCATTCTCGGTTTTGGACATGCCGGCGTACTGTCCCAGGACGCCGAGGTTGATGGAGGTTGCGGCCAACCCTCGTTGCCGGCGGTACTGGGCCAGCGCGTCCTGGAAGAAGTTGGCTGCGGCATAGTTCACCTGGCCAACCAGGCCCAGTACGGACGAGATAGAGGAGAGCATCAGGAAGAAATCCAGGTTTACTCCGGCAGCCAGCGTCGCCTCGTGCAAGTTCCAGGCCCCTTGTGCCTTGGGGCTGAACACTCGCTCGAAGCGCACCATGTCCATGGTCGGAATCGAAGCGTCATCCAGCACGGCGGCGCCGTGGACCACTCCAGCCAGCGGAGGCAACTCGCTCTTGATCTGTTCCATCAGCCGTGCGACGGCGTCCAGAGCGGTGACGTCCTCCCGAATCACAACAACCTCCACCCCTTTTTCTCTCATCGCATTGACGGCCTCTCCGTCCGCCATGCTCTTGCAGCCGCTACGGCTGAGCAACACCAAATGTCGCGCACCCCGATCGACCATCCAGCGCGCCACCTCCAACCCAAAGCCGCTGGCGCCGCCGGAAATCAAGTAAGAACGATCGGAGCGGAACGTGGCGTGTCTCGGCGGCAGCGTCCGGACGTGTTCGTCCTGCATGTTCAGCACAATCTTGCCGCGATACGCCGCCCGGGTCATGAATTTCATGGCCTCGGGAAGTTTGGAAATCGGGAATTCGGTGATTTCGTGCGGCTGCAACTCGCCGCGCTCGAATAACGCGACCACTTCGGTCATCACCTGCCGATGTAACTCAGGTTTTTGCGCGGCGAGCCGATCGACATCGACGACGAAGTAAGAAATGTTTTCGCCCAGCCGCTCCAGATTCAGTTTGCTGTTGCGATAGATATCCGACTTGCCAAGCTCGACGAATCGGCCAAACGGGGCGAGGCATTTCAGGCTCTGAGCGATAAAGCGGCCCGTGAGGGAATTGAGCACGATATCCACTCCGCGCCCGCGCGTGACGTCCATCACGCGATTGGAAAAGTCGAGCGAACGCGAATCGAAGACATGCTCGACGCCCATTTGCCGCAAAAATTCGCGTTTCTCCTTCGTCCCCGCCGTGGCGATCACAATCGTGCCGGCACGTTGCGCCAACTGAATCGCTGCACCCCCAACGCCGCCCGCTGCCGAATGTAGCAACACCGTCTCGCCCCGAGCCATCCGCGCCAGATGACACAACCCATACCAGGCCGTGACGTAAACGACGGGAACGCCGGCCCCCTGCTGCGGCGTTAGCTGTTTGGGCTTGTGTACCACGCAGTGCGCGGGCGTGGTTACACGGCCACTGAAACCCTCGGCCACGCGAGCAATGACTTCATCGCCGGCCTGGACATGCTTGACTAGATGACCCGCGCGGAGGACGCGGCCGGCGACCTCCAGGCCAAGACGATACCCGGCCAGTCCGCCGGAAACAGCGTTCTCCGGCAACAAGCCCATGGCATTCATGATGTCCTTGAAATTCAAGGCGGCCGCCTCGACGGCGATTTCAACGTCCTCATCTCCCGGCTCGCTGGGAGGAAGCCGGCGGAAGCCGATCTGGTCGAGCATTCCGGGATCGCTCAGATCGGCCCGGTAGGCGCCGCCCACCCCCGCTTCTTCGGAGGTTGCCGCCTGTTCGGCGGAATCCCGATCCACGGGAACCAACTGCCGCACATAACGCTCGGCGCCGCGAATGGCGATTTCCGATTCGTCCTGGTCGCGGCGACTGTGCAGCAACTCGTGCCAGAGTGCATCGACTTCGCGCGGCGAGACGGCATCACTCAGATCGATCACCGTCAACGGAATATTGGGGCATTCGTTGTTGATGACGCGCGCCATGCCGTGCAGGATCGCTTGACCCAGATCAAGATCCTTGTCGCCAGCCACACCCGCCGCGCCGTTGGTGACCACGAACAGTCGAGGCACCCCCTCCCGTTTCTGCAGCGCCTGAGCGAGTTGCAAGAGTGACGGAACATACGGACAGTAGGCCAGTCCTTTCCATCCCGCAGCAGCCGCATCCGCCAAAGTACGGGTTGAATTTGCCTCGCCATCACCCGCATTCTGGCGAATGCGGCTATTGAGGGAGGCCGCAAACACGATAAGGGTCCGCCGATCCAAAGGCACGTCCGCAAGCAACTTATCGAAAGAACCCCGTGTACCGCAGGGAATGATCCGTGACTGGATGCCCTCTGCGACGAACCGTTTCGCCAATTCGGAGGCAATTCCTGACGCCTCGGCGATCAGGATGGCAGTGGTGCAATCGAAGTTGCGGCCATGCAGGTCGGCCTGGCGTGCCGCTGGCGTCCAACGATACTCGTAACAACCCTCGTACACGCCGTCCGCCTGCCGCGAACCTGCCCCGCCCAGGCGCTTGCAACTCACGCCCAGCGCCTCGGCTACCAGTTCACCCGTTTCATTAAAGATCAAAGTGTCCGAGCAGAGGTATTGCTCGTCATTGCGCGTGACCCGGACGTGAGTCCAGAGGCTGGGGGTCGGCCGGCAATAGAACCTTACACGGTCGATGCGGTGGGGAAGAAAGACTCGCTCGGGGTCTCCGTGGCGATGCCCGTCCGCGAAGATTACATGAAGACAGGCGTCGAGCAGGGCCGGGTGAATGGCATTCCGTCTCGATTCATGCAACAGGCCGTCCGCCAATTCCACGCGGGCAAGCAATTCGTGGCCGCGATATAACATCTCCTGAACGCAGCGGAACTTCTCTCCATAGTCCAGACCCGCCTTGCGAAGCGTCTCGTAGAACGCCTCGACAGGCAGCACCTCGGCATTCAGAAACTGCTGTTGGAGATCGGCGAGCGAAGTGGTGGATTTCTCAAAGCGATCGTGCGTCGTATTGATGCGGCCCGAGGAGTGCCTCGACCACGCCGCATCCCTGGGCGCATCCGCCGCGCGGCTACAGATGCGGTAGTCCCCTTCCCCGGAACCGATTTCCAGACGGACATCCAGCGGGTGACGGCTGTTGTCCGGGAGGATCAGGGGCGAATCGAAATGCAGGTTTTCCAGGAAGAACGCCTCGTGACGAAACTGTTCGCCAGCCACCGCCCACGCCAGTTCGAGATGTCCGGTCGCCGGAAAGACGATCTCGCCATCCACTTGATGATCGCGCAGATAAGGGAATTTCTGCACGTCCACCGACGCCTCCCAGACAGCCAAACCTTCCTCCGTGACCAGTTGAGTCTGGCGCTTCAAGAAAGGATGCTCAAACCGTCCCCGGCGCAGTTCCGCCGCCGCAGGCGCTTCAAACCAGTAGCGGCTGTGCTGCCAGGGATACCTGGGCAAACGGACGTAGCGACGATCGGAACCGAATAGCACAGTGGTATCCGGCTCGATGCCACGAGCGGCCAGTCGCGCAAGACTCTGAAGAAACACCACATCTTCAGGCTCACGACGGGTCATTGACGGACCGATGACAGCATCTTTGTCGAGCTTCTGGAAAAGAGACTCGGCACCGCCGACCAGTACCGGATGAGGACCAATCTCGATAAACGTGTCACAGCGGTCCGTCAACATCTCGGTCAGGGCTTTCGTGAACTCGACCGATTGCCGCGCGTTGTTGTACCAGTATTCCGCGTTCAGGTGCGTACCGACTTCGCGGCCGCCGGTGACAGTGGAGTACAACGGTGTGGTCGCCACATTGCCGCGCACCTGACTCAGGGCGTGCAGCATGACGTCCTTGATCTGTTCCATGTGGTGGCTGTGATAGGCCACTTGAACCCGGACCGAACGGTTGAAGACACCGCGCGATTCCAGCAGCTGCGCGATCTGCCGCAACGGCTCCTCGTCGCCGGACAGCGTGAGCATCTCCGGACCGTTGATCGCCGCGATCGACACCTGGCCGGGATGTTCTGCGATCAGCTTACTGGCTTCTTCCAGCGCGAGTCCGACCGCCAGCATCCCGCCCTTACCCGCTGCCTGGCTCTGGGCTTGCGACCGATGGTAGATTACCTGGACCGCATCCTCGATCGTCAGAGCCCCGGCCGCGTATGCGGCCGCCACTTCGCCGATCGAGTGTCCCACCACGGCACGAGGGCGGACCCCGTAGTGTTCGTAGAGTCTGAAGAGGGCGATCTGAATGGCCATGATCGCGGGCTGGACCACATCCGTGTCGTCAATCCGAGAGGCGCCTACGTCCTTGCGGAGTTCCTCCTGCAGGGACCAGCCGGCGAGTTCGCGAAACAACTCGTCGATTTCTTCGATCGTATAGCGAAAGACGGTCTCGCGTTGCATCAATTCCTGGCCCATGCGGACCCACTGGCCTCCCTGGCCGGAGAACACGAAAGCCAGTTTCGGCTTTTTCTTGCGGGCGATCTTCGTTGCCAGCGTCTCAGGATCAATCTCGCCGCCGGCGAACTTGCGCAGTCTTTCCGCCACGTCTTTCGCCGATTGGCCGGCGACCGCCAGCAGATGAGTGTAATGGCTGCGACGGGTGAAGGCCGAGAAGGCGACGTCGTCCAGGCGCAGTTTGGTCGCGCTCAAGAAGTCGGCATGCTCCAGCGCCAGCTTTCGCAACGAATCGCGATGGGCGGCACTGAGCATGTACAACGTCTTGCCGGTGGCGTCCTTTCCTCGACCGGGGCCAGTGCGCCGCCCAACGACGGGCTTCGAGACCGCCAGCGCTTGCAGCACGGCGTGGGCGTTGGTCCCGCCGGCCCCAAACGAATTCACACCCACAATCAACGGCGATCCCTCATGTTCCAGCGGCATCGGCCGAACGGGGACCTCCAATCCCAGATCCTTGAAAAAGATCGCTGGATTGGGATCCTTGTAGTGGAGGTTCTGCGGCACGATGCCATAATGTGTCGTCAGGACAGCCTTGATGAAGCCGGTAATGCCCGCCGCGCCTTCCATGTGGCCCAGGTTCGTTTTCACCGAGCCGATCCAGCAGCGATGCCCGTCAGCGCGATCTCTTCCCAGCACCGAACTGAGCGCAAGACATTCGAGGGGATCGCCGACGGCCGTGCCGGTGCCATGGGCTTCGACGAATGCAACACTCTGCGGATTGACTCCCGCCTCGGCATAGACTGTTTCCAGCAGGGCGATCTGCGAAACCACGTTGGGTACGGTGAAACCCTCGGCCATGTAGCCGTCCTGATTCACCGCGGTGGCACGCACCAGCGCGTAGATCGCATCGCCGTCGGCCAGGGCTTTGCTCAGCGGCTTCAGGATCACCACTCCCACACCTTCGCTCCGGACGTAGCCGTTGGCGGATTCGTCAAAGGCCTTGCAATACTGGTCCGGACTCAGAAATCCCGCCTTGGACAGCAGGATCGACGATTCCGGACGCAGCATCACGTTGACGCCGGCGGCGATTGCCAGGTCGGCTTCCCCGCCCCACAGGCTGCGGCAAGCCAGATGCACCGCCACCAGCGAACTGGAACAGGCCGTATCCAGGGAGATGCTCGGCCCTTTCAGGTTGAAGTCGAAGGAGATTCGATTCGCCAGGGCCGTCATCCCTGTCCCCATGGCCACATAGGGATTGATCTCGTCGCGCTGCTCGCTGGCCGTCTGCATGCACATATAGTCGTACATGAACGAGCCGACATAGACCGAGGTGCGGCTGTCGTCGAGTTGATCGCGCCGAATGCCCGCATCCTCCATCGCTTCATGGGTGACTTCCAAAAGCAACCGCTGCTGCGGGTCCAGCCGTTGCGCTTCCGTGGGAAAGTAACCGAAAAACTCGGCGTCGAACTGATCTACGCCCTCGATAAAACCGCCCCTGGCGTTTCGAATGCAGCCGTATTTTTCCGGATTGGTATCGTGGAACCGGGAATGTTTCCAGCGATCCGCGGGGACGTCGCGGATAGCATTGATGCCGTCCTTCAGAGCTTCCCAGAATTTCTCCGGCGAATCGATGTTGCTCGAATCGATGCCGCCAGGCAGACGACAGCCGATGCCGACAACGGCAAGCGGTTCGCGCAGGGAGTGGTCCGATTGATTGGGGGGAGGCATCTAAGACTCCTGGACGATCTTTCCGAGTTTTCGCTTTGAGTGTAACAGGACGACTCTCCGACGCAATCATTATTCCTGACCGGCTCGGCCAGCGAGTCCCACAGCGGGTTCGATTCTGCAAGTTGGGGCGTTCGCACGCTCCGGTTTAACACGAAAACCGGGGCGTTCACACGCCCCGCTCGCCTCCGCTAACGATCAGTCCACGAGGACGCAGATCCGAAACCCAAGACTATCGACGTGAGAGTCCTGGATGATCCGGTCGCGAAAGGCTGCCCGGCACTTCATGGCGGTATCGTTCCATGAACCGCCGCGAAACACCCGCTCGCCGCTACCGGCGTTCGTCCTCAAGGGGTCCTTGTCCGGCAGGCGGGCATACGAATCGTAGGCATCCGCGCACCACTCCCGCACATTGCCGTGCATGTCGTGCAACCCCCACGCATTCGCGGGATACTTGCCCACCTCGCACGGTCGCTCCAGTGCCTGGCAGACCTCATTCGTCCCATAGGGATACTTCCCATCGAGGTTCGCCTGTGTCCCCTTGAGACTCTCGCCGAAGTGGAAGGGCAAACTCGTCCCGGCCCGGCAGGCATATTCCCACTGGGCCTCGGACGGCAACCGCACCTTCCTGCCCACTTTTTCACCCAGGATGTCGCAGAACTTCACTGCGTCCTCCCACGACAGGTTCTCGACCGGAAACTGCTTCGTGTCTGCTCCCTTCACCTTGTCCTTGTGGGTGCCATCCGCTGAGAACTTACTCGGGTTCTTCTTCATCAGCTGCTGGTACTGCTCCTGCGTGACCTCACACCTCCCCAGGTAGAAGGGCCGTGTGATTTCCACGTCGCGCTGCATCTCATCTTGAGTTCGCGTGCGTTCTTCCTCCATCTTGGTGCGTTTTTCTCCGGCCTTTGATCCCATCAGGAATGTCCCGGGCGGAATCAGCACGACCTTCAGTTTGACGTTGTCGCCCAGGTCGTGTTCCTCGACAACCTCACGCCCCAGGTAGCATGCCCAGACTTGCTGCAACTCCTTCGCCGTCATCTCGTCAAGAGTGGCCGTGGCTCGGGCCGGCTCGAGACAGGGCGGGTCTTCTGCCACCTTGGTATTTTGCCCCCCGCCTTGACTCCCAATGGGAGGAGGGAGAGCGATGTCCTTCCGGCCTCCGAAGAGAAACCAGCCGCCCGCGAGGGCGATCAGTACGAGTGGAATGAGGACACGCAGCCCTCTGCCGGAACGCCGCGGCCCGGCTTCCTTGTTCGGTCCGGGGTCGTGGAGGGTATCGAGCTTGCCGGGCTGAAGATCGTCCTTTGTGCCATCCAGGTTCCTCGGGATCAGAACGATCACTCGGGTCCAAAGTCAACGCCGGCAGAGACTCTCCCGGCTCGCCCGCTCCGCCGCGCCCCGGAGCCAGCGTGAGAGTGGCCGTCGCCGTCGCCAACTCTTCCAGGAACTCCACAACGCTATTCTGTCGCGCAGCCGGCTCCTTGCTCAATGCCTTCAGACACAGCTCGTCCAGCCGGGGGTCAATCCCGGGACAGACGGACGACGGCCGCGGAGCCGGATCGTTCAGGACCTGTTTGAATAGCGCTACCATGCTGGGCGCCTCGAACAGTTTCCGGCCCGTCAGCAGCTCGAACAGCAGGACGCCCAGTGCATAGACGTCCACCGCCGCTCCCATGTCGCTTTGCCCCTCGATCTGCTCGGGGGCCATGTAGTCCGGCGTCCCCTGCGCCGTTCCCGTGATGGTCAACCGGTCGTCCTGCGAGGTGAAGTCGCGGGCCAGTCCGAAATCCATCAGCACCGGCTCGCCCGAGGGCCGCACCATGACGTTGCACGGCTTCAGGTCGCGGTGCATGATGCCGTAGGCGTGTAAATGGGCCAGGGCGCCGGCGATCTTGCGCACCATCTCGGCCGCGTGGCCGGCCGGCCAGGGTTTGCCTCTCTGCATC
>JBBSDR010000124.1:0-10082 GCA_038240465.1 Gemmatales bacterium | reverse complement strand
TGTATCGCCTGCGGAGTCGGTCCCCTCTTGCTTGCGGGTTGGGGCTTTGGGGTCCGGACCGCCACGCCGCAAGCGGCAAGAAGGTATTCCGCCATATCAACGGAGATGCTGCTCGCGCAGACGGAGCAAACGATCGAACGCGGGACGGACCTGGCCGCGAGCGTCAATCAGGCCGCCGTGGGGGACTTGATGCGGCTGGGCGTCGTGGAGATGACACCACTGGATGCCCTGGACGTATGGCTTGCATAGGGTCAGGGCGCCGAAAGCAGCCGCCCATTCGCCCTGGCTCACGGGGTTGAATCCGCCGCGCCAGCGGCCGGCGTCGGCCTGCATCTCGGGATCGCCCTTCGCATCGGCGCTGCTCGCCGCCGGATAGCCGAGCGTCACGCGCAGCGGCACGCCAAGCAACGCATAGAGATCGAGGATGCGCGATACTTCCAGCACATCGCGGCAGTAACTGCCCCGCGCCGATACGCCCATTAGCAGTTCGACATCCAACGCGGCGAGATTGTTCAGTCCGGAGCGAATGAGCGTGTCGGCAAAGATGAACGGCGAGTGGTTGTAGTCCTGCGTGGCCATGTACTCGCCCCACGGCTGCGACACGCCGATCACCAGCTCGATCGACGGGTCCGCCTGTCGGGCCGCCTCGGCCAGCCGGTACGTCAGTCCCAGTAGTTCCTCTTCGCCCAGACCGAGAACGTGAGCGCTGTTGCTGCCGGCACAGACCTGCCAGCGGCGGATTTGTTGGCGATAGCGGCGCACGGTGGCCTCGACCGCCTTGCACATGAAGCTGGCCATCGCCGGGACGTCGTTCTCCCACAGCCAGAGCCAGGCCGGCAGCTGCACCGAAGAGAAATCGATCAGCGGGCCACCGCTGATCGTCAGTCCTTTATCGCTGGCCCACTGGACCAGTTCGTCGTAGCCCTTCCAGGAATAAGTGCTTTCCTCGGCCTCGATGTCGCACCAGGGAAAGGCAATCGTGATGTTGTTGAATGCCTTTGCGTAATCGACGGCGCCGGAAGAGAGGACGTCCGGCACGCCATTCGGGCCGGGCTGGACGCGACAGCCCAGCGTTGATTCCAGACGCGGCGTGCGCTGATGGCGAATGTTAAAGACCTGAGCGATGTAGGCCTCGACGATGGACTGGGCGCCCTGGTAGCCAAGGGCCAGGGCCTGCTCCGCTTGCTGGCTCTCCGCGGCCGTGGGCTTGCCGCCCGAGGCGCCGGTTACGGCCTTGCCGAATGCGACCGTCGCGGAATTGATCGCCTGCTGCAGCGCGGGAGTGATTTGCAGGCCGCCCATCTTCCAGTCGGCCGCCTGCGAACGCATCTGGTTGACCTTGCCGCGGGCCAGTTCGACAAGAAGCGCGTAGGGCCGGGTACGCTCCATGAGTGTGGCGGTGGTGCCCATGACCCGGCCAATGCCATCGACGTCCCACGGAGCGACAAGCCAGCCACTCTCATCGACGCCACGGCTGGTTCGCATTTGCGCGGCCGAGACAGCGACATCGGTGGGCGTGGGCATGTTGTCCGGGCCGCCGGCGATGCAGGCGCGTTCCAGCTCACGCCGGGCTTCGGCACTGACGCCTTCAGGGAGCAGAAAGGTCATCACGCCCATGAGTCGGTTCCTGAAGGTTGGCCACGCTTCCCGCAAGGGTACGCTCGAGACAGGTATTGGCTGAGCATTGCCAACCCGCGAGTGCCTTCGCCACCGCGCGGAGCGCGGAAACGCAGCAGTGACAAATCCCTTTCATGATGGGGGATGCGCACCACGGCGTCAAGCGTTCAGAGCGACGATCGCGATCCCGTGACGGTCGGCGAGGGCCAGCGTCTTCTCGCGATCGAGGAAGATCGTCTTGTCGGCCTCGACCGCCAGAACACGTCCGCCGGCCCTGTACATGCCCTCGATCGTCAGCAGTCCGACGGTCGGCACGTCGAAGCGCATGTCCTGTTTCGGCTTGGCCACCTTGACGACGACAAAGCCTCCCTTACGGCACAATTCCCCGGCCCGGGTGATGGCGCGGTCGGTCCCCTCGATGGCCTCGACGGCGAGGACTGCCCCGTCCTTGACCATGACACTTTGGCCGACGTCGAGTTCGCCCATTTTCTTGGCCGTGTTCCAGCCGAGGTCAATGTCGGCTTGCTCGGCGGCGGTTGGCTTGCGGCGAGTCAGCACTCCGGTAGGCACGAGTAACTCCGGGCAAAGATCGAGGGCGGACTCGAAGTGGAGTCCATCGCTGGCAAACTCGGCGACAAGGGTCAGCATCAAGGTATCGTCGCGCTTGTCGCCGCGGTGGCGATACCAGCAGCGAATGAAGCGCCAGTCGGGAAACAGGCTGAACAGGCGCCAGGGCTGATAGAGGTAGTTGGCCTTGTGGACCTTGCCGGCCATGACGATGCGCCGGACGCCGCCCTGCTTGAAGCGGCGGATCATGGCGCCCATGCGCGCCAGGCCGGTCCAGTGAAAGCGATCGACCAGTTGCTCCAGTTCGGGCGCGGCCTCGTGCTTGAGGGCGACGCAGACAACGGGCCGGCCGATGCTGCGCGCTTTCTCCGCGAAGACAATCGGAAAACGTCCCCAGCCGGCGAGCAGTCCGATCGGCTCATCGGGGGCCAGGTCGATCATGCGGCTCCTTCCTCGCTCTCCAGTTCGAGCAATCCCTTGATGCGCTGCAGATCGCGGCGCATCTCCGGCAGTTTGAGCATGGAGGCGAAGATGCGCTTCTGCTCCTTTTCCGGTATCGCGGGCGCTCCCAGGTAGCGAGCGCCGGGCGGCACATGATTGCCGACGGCGGAGCGAGCGCCGAGGACGGCCTGGTCGCCGATATGGACGTGGTCCGCGATGCCGGCCTGTCCGGCCATGACAACGTATTCGCCGCTGCTGCACGAACCGGCAATGCCGACCTGACCAACGATGATGTTGTGGGCGCCGATCTGGCAGTTGTGGCCGATCATCACCAGGTTGTCGATCTTCGTCCCCGGGCCGATGCGCGTGGCGTCGAACGTGCCGCGATCGATCGTGGTGCAGGCGCCGATCTCGACGTCGTCGCCGATCTCGACATTGCCCAGTTGCGGCACCTTGACGTGCTTGCCCTGTTGCAGGCGATAGCCGAAGCCATCGGCGCCGATGACGGCGTTGGCGTGAATGACGACTCGATGCCCCAGCACGGTGCCATCGTAAAGGACGGTGTGCGGATACAGGACGACATCGTCGCCGAGCCGGCAGTGGCGTCCGACGACGACGCCGGGATAGATGCGGCAGCGGGCGCCGATGACGGTCCCTTCGCCGACGCTGGCCAGGGGCTGGATGCTGGCATCCGGCCCGATCGCGACGGAGGGATGAACAATGGCGCGCGGATCGACACCGGCGGCCGGGGGCTGTTCGCGTCCGCGCAGGTGCTGGACGATGGCGATAAAGGCGGCAAGCGGGTCGGCGGCGCGAATGAGCGTTCGCTCCGTGAGGGCCAGCGTTTCGGGTACGACGACGGCGGAGGCCGGGGAGTTGGCCAGTCGTGCGGCCTGGCGCTCATTTTCGAGGAAAGTGATGTGTCCCGGTCCGGCCTGGCCGAGCGAACGGGCATCGGCGATCATCAGATCGCCGTCGCCGTGCAAAGTGCCGCGGACCAGGCTGGCGAGCTCCCGAACAGTCGCTGCCACGCATCCACCTCTCTTCCGTGAGACGTTCCCGCGCCTCATGCGCGGATTGTGAAGCAGCATAGTCCGGGGTGTTTCCAGGGGTCAAGGCCAGTGTGTCCCGGGTCAAGGGTCCATCGCATTGTTGCAGAGGGGTTCTTGTTTAGGAATGGTTACGAAATAACTTCCCTCTTTCTTGCCGCTTGCGGCTTGGCGGACCGCCCGCTAAGCCGCAAGCGGCGGGAAGTTATTTCGCCCTCGGTCCTAACCGAATTTCTGTTTCCCCTGCTCCGGAGTCGGGGTTACGATGCAGCACGGATTCCCTTCCGCCTCGTATCTGGGCGATCCCCTGACGCAAGGCAAGCGGCACCGTCGGCTCGCCTTTCCCGAGACCACGCGATGAAATGGTTTTTCGTCGTTCTGCTGCTCCTGTCCGCCGCGCTGGTCCTCGAATCCGGCTTGCTCGCGTTCGCCACCTACGCGCTGCTCGGCCTCCTGCTCGTCAGCCGGGTCCTCGCCCGCAGTTGGAGCGCCAATCTGCGTGCCACGCGCGAACTCACCCACACGACGCGCGATAACCCGGACGAGGAGAAAGACAGCGGCCATCCCGAACGTTTCACGACGATTCATGCCGAAGTGGGCGAGCGCATTCGCGTTCGCGTTGTCGTGCGCAACACCGGCTGGATGCTCGTTCCCTGGGCGCTGATCGAGGACCTGCTGCCGCTGACGACACTGAAGAAGGACGCCCGGCTCAAGGTCATCAAGGGCAAGCATGTCCAGATCAGTCTGCTGCGAGCCGGCGGCGAGGTGACGATTCGCTATCAACTCGAGTGTCTGCGGCGCGGCTTCTATCAGATCGGGCCGCTCGTCATCGAGAACGGCGATCTGTTCGGCCTGCATCGCCGCTATCGCATCGAGACCAAACCGGGTTATCTTCTCGTCTATCCGAAGCAAGTGCCGCTCGAAGGTTACGAACTGGCCTCGCGCCGGCCCATCGGCGACGTTCGGCTGACCCATCGCCTATTTGAGGACCCGACGCGAATTGCCGGCGTCCGTCGATATGAGCCGGGCGATCCGCTCAACCGCGTTCACTGGAAGGCGACGGCCCGGACCGGGGTGCTGCACAGCAAGATTCACGAGCCGAGTTCGCTCAGCGGCGCGACGGTGCTGCTCGACTTTCACGAGGCCGGCTATTCCGCGCGCGGCGAACCCTTTCGCTCCGAACTGGCCGTGACGACTGCCCTGTCGCTGGCCAGCGCCGTCTGCGAGATGGGCCAGCAAGTAGGGTTGATCACCAACGCCCGCGATGCCGCGGAGCGTTTGCGGTCCCAATGGCAGCGCGAGGCCAGCGATCGCAACACGGCCCGGCTTCCGGCCGCGCAGGACGAAGAGAAACAGCGCTTGCAGCCGTTGATCGTTCCGACCAGACGAGGGGTGGAACAGTTGCCGCGGATGCGCGAGTTGCTGGCGTGTATCGAGCTGAATGCCGGCCTGACGTTCAGTCAACTGGTCGAGGAGAGTTCGTCCCGTCTGCCGCGCGACGCCACGGTGTTGGCAGTGTTGGCCGAGGTGACGATCGAGACGGCCCTGACCCTGGGGACATTGCGGCGGCGCGGTTTCGCGGTCACCGCCGTTCTGGTACTGTTTGAGGAAGCAGTGCTGGAGCGAGCGCACGCTCGGCTGATGGCGGAGGGAGTGCGCGACATTCGCCATCTTCGCGCCGAGGCGGAACTGCCGGACCTGTGCCGGCGCCAGGTGGGATTCGCGAGCTTCTCCTAGCACCGAACGATTTTTCAGGCATCTTGTGTAAAGGATGAGACGCTGCACAAGCCTGAAGCAAGCGTAAGGAGACCGCTTCTCCTTCGCTTGCCCTTCAGGCTTGTGTAACTCCCCAAGCTTTACACGAAGCAAGCCAGAAACCGTTTGGTGCTCGTTTCAGTGAACCACCGCATCAATATCAGAGCCGAACTGCCGGCCGGTGCCGCCACGCCGGGGCGCGGGATGGCGTCCCTCCAGATCGACGTTGACGTGAATGTGCGTCGAATGAGCCGCCCGCGTCCAGCCGAGTTGAAGGGCTATGTCACCCAGCAACGTGTCGCCGCCATACTGCTGCAGCGTATGGCCTTTCCAGCACACAGAAGTATCGGGGAAGTTCGCCTCACGCAGACAGGCGGAGCGAATGGCCAGAAAGCCGCCGGTCATGAACCGCACTCCAGGCTTTCCTTTTCGTAACGCACAGGGAACTCCTCGATACCAGGACTGCTCCCGGATCATCTGCTGCTGGCCGGGCAGGTAATCGACCCACCAGTCCGAGCCAATGTAATCCACACGCCGGTCGAGCAGGCCGCGCAGCGCGTCCCACCAACCGGGACTCACAAACGAATCGTCATCGAACCAGACGACATACTCGGTTTCCAAGGGGACCGTGTAAAACATCAAGCGGGCCATCGGCTCCTTGTAGAGGTTATCCGGCGAGTTCCACAACGAGACCTGCAGATTGTCGTGGCCTTGCAGCTTTATCAACTCGATGCCTTCGGGCAAGTGTTCGCGTGAGGGGGTTGATACCGGCTGCAAGGACTCCAGCGCGTAGGCCAGGCTCGCCGGCGCTTGATTGAAGCCCAGGCGCAGCGAAATCTCCTCCGACGGCGTGCTGGACAGGATCGAATCGAGGCAACGGCGGAAGTAGCTCAGGTAGTCTCCATACGTCAGGATGCAGACTGTCGCAATGGGCCGTTTCTTCTCGCGATACTCCGCGTAGGATTTTTCCTCGATGATGCGTGAGCCAAGCAAGTCATTGATGCGGCGCTTGACTCCTGCTCGTCGATCGTTCTGCTGGTACACCGAACGCGCCAGTTCGATGAAGGCGTCGCCGAAGTCGCCAGCGTGTTCGCAAACGCGAATGGCATCTTCAATATCCCAGAGCGCTTCGTTGATCGCCTTGAGGCTGGCCGTCAATTCCATCAGCTCCGCGGAGGACGGTAAGTGTCTGTCGCGCGCTTCCTGCAAGGCTGTCAGTTCGACACGGACATTGGCGAGCTTCGCCGCATCCGCGATGCGTTCGCTCTTGATCGCCAGGATCGTCAGTTTGTCGATCAGCTCTCCGGGCGCTGTCGTCACCGGCACCCCCTGGCCACCCGTCTTCTGGCCGGCCAACTCGTGAAGTTCCTGGGCCACGCGTGCGAAGACCTCGTCCCAGTCGCCGCGGCGGCGCTGGCGGAACAGACGCATCGTTGGATACCAGGGACAGTCCTCGCGCTCCAGTTGCCAGCGCCAGTCCGGCACCTGCGGCAGCACGACCCAGACCGGCACCCCGAGCGCACCGGCCAGATGAGCAATGGCAGTGTCGGAAGTGATGAGCAGGTCAAGTTTGCGCAGGATTGCGGCCGTGTCCATGAAGGGACCGGCCGACTCATCCGCCTGGCGGTCAAAGCTCAGGATCGGCTTCGGGAACTCGGCCAGTTGTTCGACGCCTGCACCCTTTTGCAAGCTGACCAGTTGCACGCCCGGGAATCGGGCCAGCGGCGCGAAGCACCGGAGCGGAATGGATCGGCCTCGATCGGCGATGTAATCCGGGTTGCCCTGCCAGGCGATCCCCACCTTGAACCCCGGCATCCCATCCAGCACTTCCCCCCAGCGCTCTTCCAGTTCAGGAGCCGTCGAGAGATAGGGAACGCACTCCCCACTGAGCCGGAAGCGTGAGCGACGATCTTCTTCTTCCCGTCGCTCACCCGGGTGGCTCGTCAGGAGGAAGGGCAAGCTCATCAGCGAGGCGTGGACATCGAAAGGCAGCATCGGCCCATCCGGCAGGACCAGTCGATCGATGCCCTCATGGCGGCGCAGCAGCGGCACCAGCGACGGGGGACAGAGAAAGAGCACGCGAGCGCCCTGGGCCTTCACCAGAGCGGCATAGCGCACGAACTGGAACGTGTCGCCGATGCCCTGCTCCGGATACAGCAGAATGGTCCGGCCTGCCAGATTCGAGCCGTCCCACTGTGGGATAAGTTTCCAACTTGTCCTCTTCTCCGGCTTGCGCAGCCGCCATTCGTGCTCCGGCCAGCCCTGTTCCAGATCACCCAGCAGCAGCCAAGTCAACGCGCGATTGCGATGGGCCTCGACATGTTCCGGCTCCAGGCGCAGCACTTCAGCGAAGCAAGCCAGCGCCTCGTCGAAACGCAACTGGTTCTTCAGCGCCACGCCCAGGTTGTTGATCAGCGCCGTATTGCCGGGCCGGCAGCGCAGGCCGTCGCGATAGGCCGTCTCCGCTTCCTCGAAACGCTCCAGGCCGGCCAGGGTCACGCCCAGGTTCAGCCACGATTCGACCGCGCCCGGCTCGATGCGGATGGAGTCGCGATAGGCATCCACCGCGTCTTCCAGTCTGCCGTCCTGACGCAGGCAGTTGGCGATGCGGAAAGGGACCTCGCCGTTGCGTGGCTCGAGCCGCGCCGCCGTGCGCAGGGCGGACAGGGCTTCTGGGCGGCGGTCCAGGGCGGCCAGTGCCGTGCCCAGGTGCAGCTGAGCGGCGGCGTAGTCGGCGTTGAGCTGGATGGCCTGGCGGAAGGCGTCCACGGCTTCCGTGTGTTTGTCTTGCTGGGCCAGGGTCAGGCCGAGCAGGTAATGGGTCTCGGCCATGCCGGGCCGCAGGAGTCTGGCCTCGCTGAGGCTGGCGAGGGCGGCATCGAGTTGCCCGGCCATGCGGAGGGCATTGCCCAGGTTGTGATGCGCATCCGCATGACGCGGTTCCAGGCGAACGGCTTGCCGATAGTTAGCGATGGCGTCGTCGAAGCGGCCGATGCGGAAAAAGGCGACGCCGAGGTGGCAATGGGCATCGGGGTGCGGCCGCAGTGTCAGGGAGCGCTGCAAGGGTGCGAGGGCCTCGTGGGGCCGTCCCAGGTTCAGGCAGTAGAGTCCCAACCGCAGCAGGGTTTTCGCCTCTTCCGTGGGATGGATTTCCAATCCGTCCGACTTGGTTCTCTTGCTCGGAAGGACGGATTGGAAATCCATCCCACGCAGCAGCGACGCCATCCGCTCAAACACACTGGGCCAGTCGCCGGGCGTCTTCTGCCGGAACAGGCGCATGCTCGGATACCAGGGACAGTCCTCGCGTTCCAGCAGCCAGCGCCAATCCGCCGCGTAGCTCAGCGCCAGCCAGACCGGCACACCCAGCGCCCCGGCCAGGTGAGCCAGGGCGGTGTCGGAGGTGACGACCAGGTCCACGTTCTTCAGGATGGCCGCCGTGTCGGTGAAAGCGCCGCTCCTGTCCAGGTCGGCACCAAGATCGAGGACAGCAAAGCCCGCATTGGCTATCTGCTCGCTGCCCGCTCCCTTCTGCAAGCTGAGCAGGCGGACCCCCGGCACTCGCGCCAGCGGCGCGAACTGCCGCAGCGGGATTGACCGCTGCCGATCGCGTTTGAACCGCGGATTGCCCTGCCAGGCGATGGCCACCTTGAATCCCTGCAACCGCGACAGCACACAATCCCACCGTTGTTCCAGGTCCGCATCGGCAGCCAGGTACGGCACCGGCGCGGGAATGCTGTCCAGGTTGGTCCCGCACAGCAAGGGCAAGCTCATCAGCGGGACCTGAATGTCAAACGGCGGCAGCGGCGCGCGGGCCGGCACCAGTTGATCGATGCCCGGACAGCCAACCAGCAACTTCGCCAGCGGCGCCTGGCACTCGAAGACGACCCGGCCGCCACGCTCTTTGACCATCGGCAGATAGCGCACGAACTGAAGGGTATCTCCCAGGCCCTGCTCGTGGTAAACCAGGATGGTCCGCCCTGCCAGCGGCGAGCCGTCCCAGCGCGGCTGCTCGAACGGGCGTTGCGGCAGCTTGCGTTCGAGCAGGCGGTGTTCGTAGGCCGGCCAGCCGCGGTTGAAATCGCCCTGGACCAGCCAGGCCAGCGAGCGGTTCTTGTGGGCCATCGGATAGTCGGGCTGCAACTCCAGCGCGCGGTCAAAGTGGGCCAGCGCCTCGTCGAGGCGGTTGAGTCCGGCACAGGCGATGCCGATGTCGTTGTGGACGTTGGCGGCATGGGGCTTCAGACGCAGTGCCTCCTGGAAGTGCCGCATCGCCTGCTCGGACTGCCCCAGTTCGCTCAGCGAGGCTCCCAGGCCGAGATGGGACTCGGGACAGTCGGGCCGGAGAGCGAGGGCCGCATGGAAGCAGCGCAGCGCGTCGCCGTGCTGGTTCTGTTCGGCCAGGGCGATGCCGAGGTTGTTGTGGGCCTCGACGCAGCCCGGCTGAAAGCGCAGGCAGGCGCGGAAGGAGTCGATGGCCTGGCCCGACTTGCCCAGTTCGAGCAGGGCGGTGCCGAGGTTGTTGTGCGCGGAACTGTAATCGGGCTTGAGGTCGATGGCCTTCTTGAACGCGGCGGCGGCATCGGTCCAGCGACCGAGGCGGCTGAAGACCAGTCCCAGGCTGTGATGGATGGGCGGCGCATCGGGAGCGAGACG
>JBBSDR010000123.1:0-10128 GCA_038240465.1 Gemmatales bacterium | reverse complement strand
GGGTAGCACGCCATAATGGGCCTGCGCTCCTCCCGGCGAGACGCGGAAGCCCGTGATGACCTCATCGAAGATCAGCAGACGATCCAGCCGGGTCGTGATTTCGCGCAGCTGTTCGAGAAAGGTGCCGCGAATGGGGACCGCCCCCCAGTGGCCGCCGGTCGGCTCCAGGATCACACAGCCGATCGAAGGGTCGTTCATCAGCGTGTCCTCGACCATGTTCGCGTCGCCCGGCGCGATCACGATGCTGTTGCCGGCGATCTCGTCCGGCACTCCCGGAATGGGGGCATCATGAGGCGGATAGGCGGCCGGCATGAGCGCATCGTGCCAGCCGTGAAAATGGCCCGTGAACTTGAGGATGCGCGGTTTGCCGGTGAAGATGCGGGCCAGCCGCAGCGCCATCAAGGTCGCCTCGGTCCCTGAAGAGACAAAGCGGACGCGCTCGGCCGAGGGAATCAGCCGCTGCACCCACGAACCCCATTCCAGCTCTTTCTCGTGACAGGCCCCCGGATGCGTCGAACGGGCAACCTGCTCCTGGACCGCCTCGACAATGGCCGGGTGAGAGTGGCCCAGCAGCAAGGCGCCGTGACCGCACCAGTAGTCAATCAGCCGATGGCCATCGACGTCCCACTTGTGCGCTCCCGATGCGCGGTCGATATAAATCGGGAACGGCTCCAGATGGCGTACATCATGAGTGACACCATCGGGAAAGATCGTCCTGGCCCGTTCGGCAAGTCGGCGCGAGTTTGGAAACTCGGCCGAATATCGTTCGGCCAGGCTCCGTCCTTTCAGCGCGGTCGGACTCATACCCGGTCTCCTGTTGTCGATCAAAAATCGCTCAGAGTCGCCATTTGCTCGAGGACACTCGGAACCGCTCGATCCGCTACAAAGCGGACTGCCCCATCGACGGTCAGCACGTTCGCTCCGCCTGGATGCATGCCGCCGAAGGGACGATTGTAGCCGAGATAGGGCCGCTGCGTGGGATCGACGTCTCGCAGCGTCGATCGGTCGCCGGCCGCCCATGGCCCATTGTCTATCATGGTTTCCGTCGCCAGCATGATGTAGCCGGTCCCGCGCGGCAGGGGATCGGGCAGGGCCAGCCCTGTTCGCAAGCGTCGAGTGTAGCCGAAGAATCCAGCGTGGGGGGACGCCAACGGCAACTCGACCGCGCCGGCACCGAAGCCCGTGCTGCCCACATAGTATCCATACGCGGGCTTGTGGTTTCCCTCGAAGGAGGGGTGCGACGGACACAGGTAACCGCGGACCAACGTATCGACCCCGTCGCGATTGGCCGGCGCGTCCCAGGCGAGTCGAGGCTCGAACTTCTGAGCCAGTTTCTCGAACGGCCCCTCCGTCTTCTCGTTTCCCTTCCGGACCGCAGGACGCTCAAGGTACGGCAACACGGTGACGAGCCAGCCGAGCCGTTTCGGATACGGCTCAGCGAGCCAGGGCGCGAACCCCGCCAGGCCGTCGGCCCCGTCCACGGTTGCCCCGGGATAGACGTTGCCGTTGACTTCGTGATAGACGACGACGGCCTTACCGATCTTGCGCAGGTTGTCGGCACAATTCGCTCGCCGGCTCTTCTCGTCAAGGTCCAGCAGTCCCATGGAGGCCAGACCGAACAGGCCCAGCAAACAGCCCAGCGCGCCGAGGACCATGCCGCCGATCGCCAGCCGCCGGCCCCAGAGAATGTCGAGTCCCGGCGCGTCGTCGAGAGCATTGAGGCCGCGCAGGCAAACCAGGCCGATGACGATCGCGGGGACGCCCGTCACCATACGCAACAACAGACCGAGAGAGAGCAGTCCCAGCACCACGCTGATGAGCGGTCCCGCAAGCAAGCTCGGCCCGGTTCTTCGCTCCACGACCGCGCTCCCTTGAGGAGAATAAGGGGTATCGGACAGATGAGTCGATGCCTCGCACATGGCCTTCGGAACGGTTATTATGCACAGACGGATAGATAACCCATCGCGGGAGAGTTCCATGAGCGCGGATAGCAGACCACAACAACGCATCGACTTGGTCCGGCACATGGAGAATCGGCGTTTGATCCCCGTCGAAGACTTCCGGATCTACGCGGGCCAGCACGTTGCCTACAGCGCCGATGGCACCCGAATTATTGCCGTCGGGATAGATTACGAATCGCTCGCCTCCTCCCTTCGCGATATGGGAATCGATGGGGGCGACGTGGTCTGGTCGTACATTCCTGGCCTGAATGAAGACACCTGGTTGTGAGCATCAACTTTCGCTTACTGTCCCGATCATTTCTTGATCGCCTCATAGACCAGCTTCTGCAACTCACGCCGCATCTCCGACGAATCGCCGTTCGATAGACCGACGCGCTGAATGAGCAGCACGATGAAGAGGTCCTTGGGCGGATCGATCCACCCCTGCGTTCCAAACGCGCCACCATGCCCATACGCTCCCGGCGACATCATTGAGGTGACGCCTTCCGGCTTCTTCACCACCGCCCAGCCGAGGCCGAAACCCGTGCCGGATGTGAAGCCGCACTTCAAATCGCCCGTCTGCACCTTCGTCATCTCGGCCACGCTCTCCTCGCGGAGGATGCGCGTCTCGCCCAGTTTGCCGCGCTGCAGCATCATCTGATACACCTTCGCCAGATCGCCGCCCGTCGAATAGAGACCGCCCGCCGGAATCGGATGCTTCGCTCCCGAGGCCGATCCGAGGATGGCATTCCCGGCGTGAACCAGCTTGCCATCCTTGACGCCGTAGAGCTTGACGATGCGGTCCTCCTGGTTCGTGCGGGGATAGAAAATCGTGTCCTTCATGTTGAGCGGCTCGAAGATGCGTTTGGCGAGGAAGCTCTCGTAGGACATTCCCGCCGCTACCTCAATGACTCGGCCCAGGGTGTCGATGCCGCTATTGCAATAGGCCCACTTGCTGCCAGGCTCGAAGTCCAGTGGCCGTTGCGACATGACCAGGGTGGCCTCGGTCAGAGTGAAGTTCCGTTTGCTATAGAGGTCTCCGAGGCCAGGCGGGAAGTTCGGCAACCCCGAAGTGTGCGTCAGCAGATCGCGCAGGGTGATGGGCCGTCCGGGTTTCTTGAGCGTCTCGCTGTCCTTGTCGCGCTTTGTCACGAGCATCTGGCCGCGAAACTCCGGCAAATGCTTCTCGACCGGATCGTCGAGTTTGAGCTTGCCGTCTTCGGCCAGGATCATGATGCCCAGTGCCGTGATCGGCTTGGTCATCGAGGCGATGCGAAACAGACTGTCCTTCTCGATCGGGCGTTTCTTCTCGAGGTCGAGATCGCCGACGGCGTCGCAGCGGGCGATCCCCTTCGAGGTGCCGACGACGGTCACGGCGCCGGAAATCTGCTGATCGGCGACAAAGCGTTTCATCCTCTCGGGAATTTTCGCGAGGAGCGCATCGTCAAAGTCGGCCGCGCGAACTCCGCTGAAGGGCAGACAGAGCGCAAGGATGGCAAGCGAACGCATGGGAGAGGCACTCCTCAGGTGAGCAGATCGCGAATGGTTTGCACGGAGACATGTTCGAGGGTGGGGACAACAAGGTCGGCGCCGGCGTCGCGAAGTTTCGCCTCGGGATGATGGCCGACAAAGGAGACGGCGATGCACTTCATGCCGCCAGCACGAGCCGCCTCGACGCCGGCGACCGCATCCTCGACGACGACGCAGCGAGCCGGTTCGACTCCGAGTTTCTGGGCCGCGACGAGGAACACCTGGGGATCGGGTTTGCCGCGAGTCGTGTCCTCCGCACACGAGACGGCGTCGAACAGGTGCCGGCTGCGGGTGATTTCGCCGATGAGATCGACGTTGGCCCGGGGAGCGCTAGAGCCAATGGCCTGCGCGATGCCGGCAGCCTTGAGGCCTTCGAGCAGCGGCCGGACGCCGGGAAGCAGATCGACTCCGAGTCGAGCCGCATCGCGGTACAATTCTTCCTTGTGATCGGCGAGACGATCCATCTCGGCGTCGCCGAAGCGGTCGTGGAAGAGGATGCGAAAGATCTCGGGATTGCGCCGGCCGAACGTGGCGGCAAAGTCGTCGCGCGTGAAGGGCCGGCCGAGTTCCCGGCACAATTCGCCCCATGCCTGAAAGTGCAGTTCGGCGGTATCGACGAGCGTACCATCGACGTCCCAAATGACGGCGGCAGAGAAGGCCATGACGCTCCTTTGGATGAATGCGGCGGCGAGGTTCGCTGAGCATCGTTGTATGGAGTCGCCGGCCCCGATACATGACGCATGCGGCCAAAAGCTCTACAACGGGTTCAGCGGTGGTGGTCACTGACGCTGGAATGGGAGTCTGCAAGATGAGCAAGGCGATGGTGCTGGGGATCGTGTTGACGGTCTCTCTGACGCTCCTGGCGGCCGATGAAAAGGTCCGCGTCTTCACCTTCGGTAAGGAGGACGCCGGCAAGTTGCCCACGGGCTGGACGGCGGACCGGACGGGCAAGGGGGAGGGCAGTGTCTGGAAGGTCGTCGAGGATGCGACCGCGCCGTCGAAGACGGGCCATGCCCTGGCGCAGACGGCGGAAGGGCCGAACGCGCTGTTCAATCTCTGTATCGCCAACGATACGAGCTATAAGGATGTGGAGGTTACGGTGGCTTTCAAGCCGGTCAAGGGCAACAAGGACCAGGGCGGCGGCCTTGTCTGGCGTTACCAGGACGCGAACAACTACTATGTAGCGCGGTTCAATCCGCTCGAGGATAATTTCCGCGTCTACAAGGTGGTCGCGGGCAAGCGCACGCAGTTGGCTACCCGGGAGGAACTCAAGGCTGAGCCGGGCAAATGGCACACCCTGGGCATCAAGATGACGGGTGAGGAGATGCAGTGCCGGCTCAATGGCAAGGAGTATCTGCGGGCCAAGGATGACACATTCGCGAAGGCAGGCAAGGTCGGCCTGTGGACCAAGGCGGATGCCCGGACATACTTCGACGATTTCAAGGTGACCGGTAAATGAAAGTGAGACGGCCCCCGGATAGTTGCGCGGGGGCCTTGCTTGTCAGGGAATCAACGGCTCGCTAGAATGGGCGGGACGAGTGGAGGTCCTCCTGCCTCGCTGCGTCTCTCCATCGACAGGGTCCCCTGTTCAGGGGAATCGATTACCCGGTAGTGTAACGGTAGCACAAGAGATTTTGGCTCTCTTTGTCCTGGTTCAAATCCAGGCCGGGTAGCTGAGATAAGAGACGCAAGGACAACAACTTGCGGCTCTTGTCGTTTTCGGACCTCTTACCTTTTTCAGTTTGCCCAACAATAGCCCAACCTATTTTTCATCCCGCCCAACCTTTCCGCCCGCGAATACCTGCGGATTTCGCTCGATCCGACCGTAGGAGAAATAAACAAACCCCGGCCAGGATGGGCCGGGGCTGAGGAGGAGCGACGGGTTTTCGGGGCTGAACGATCTATCCCTTCGGGGCGTTTTTTCCCCGATTCGTTTGTTGGGCGGTTTGTTGGGCAGACTCGGCGTTGAGCTGGGCGAACACGTCGTCCGTCACCTCCTGCTCGTCCAGGCCGACGTAGTGCTGCATCATGGTGTCGATGTTACAGCCGATGGCGATGGCCGCCCGACGCGGGTCGATGCCGGCGTTCCAGGCCCGCGTGAAGGCTCGCTTGCGGAACATGTGCGTCGTCAGCGCAGGACGGTCAGGGAACGCCTTCTTGTAGTCCGCGAAGACTGTCTCCACCCAGAAGTAGAGACGCTGGGGGGAGAATTCGTCCATCAGCTGGTGCGTCGGCCAGCCCTTCGCGATGATCGCCGTCTTCAAGCCCGGCAGATACTTTTCCCACAGCCACGTCTCGCCCTTGAACCCATCCAGAGACTGGAAGAGGTCAGTAGGCAACGGCACGGCCCGCTCCTTGCGGCCTTTCGTCAGGTCAGCCGGGAAGACCAGCCGTCCCCCACGCAGCTGATTCGATCTGAGACTGCATAGATCCATGAGCCGGCAGCCCGTGCAGGCTTTCGTGGACAGGAAGAGCTTCGGGAAGATCCACTCCCCATAACGACCGGCGATCCACTCATAGAGATGCTCGATCTGCTCATCGGTGGCGAAGCGTACGGGAATCTTGTCGGCCTTCGGCGGCTTCACATCCTCCCAGGGGTTGCCCGCCACGAGCTTCAGGTCTTCCATGAACCACTTGCTCCAGAGGGCGCTCAGCCCCACGAGCAGACTAGTGACGTAGTGGGCACTCGGTGTCTTCTTCCTGCGGCCTGGCGTCTTCATCATCCAGTCCCGCCATCCTGCCGCGTTGCCCGGAGAGATGTCGGTTGGGCCTTCCGAGAGGGATTGCCGTTTGCGCACCAGACGAATCAGCTTCAGGTAATACGCAAGTGTGCTCGGCCTCGTTCCCGCCGAGGCGAGCCTTGCCTTCAGCCGTTCGATCGCCTCATCCCACTTCACGCGCTCGGGACGTTCGGGTGCTGGGGCGTACTCCTGTTCGATGAGGGCATGAGCGGCTTCCAGCGCACGGACCATAGCCGTCTTGTTGGTATCACGCTCCAGACGCCGCCCATCGGGAGAGCGGAAGTAAACGTAGTAGGTGGGCTCATTGGCCCGCAGTTTCAGATTGAACCCGACGAGCTGCCCGTGGCAGACGTGGGAGTGGGGATAGGCGCGTGGCATCACTGCCTCCGTAGGTTGGGAAATCTCTTTGGTTATTGTACGGATGTGCGCTATCCGATCAACCCTTCCGCCGCCGTTTTTTCATGCAGGCGTCCAGCGCCTCGCGGGTGAAGAGCAGCTTCCCGACACTACCGGGCATCGGTTCGAGTCGCCCGCGCTTTACCAGAGCGTAGATGCCCTGCACCGTGGTCCGCAGATACTCAGCCGCTTCGGCCGCTGTCAGGTAGGGACTCGCGATCGTCTTCGTCTCGGCCTTCGTCTCGTTCGCGGTCTGTTCCATGATGCACCTCGAATCTGGGATTGCGCCCTCCGTGGCTCTCCGTTAGAAAGAAAAGATGGCCGGTGCCGCTGGCTGAGTAACGCGAGCGTCGTGCGATGACGAGCGCCAGGCAGACGCAACCTGACTCGGGTGGGAATCCCGACGGCACCGGCCGTATCTTTTCTTCACGTCTTCGGACCTTCCCCTACGCGAGAGAAGGGTGAGGAGGCGCTGGAAACAGGCGCTCCTGGAGAATGAGGTGCGTCCCGGTCAACCGCGCTTGGAGCCAGAGGCTGTCGGCAGCGGAGACACTGGGACAGTCGGGGAGGCAGAGGCTCCCCGACATTCACGTTTGGACCTTCATCCCTCTCGCTGCAACAAGCGACAGATCGGCTGGGGTCCTGCCATGCCGACCTCAACCTCCCTGCCGGTCTTCTCGATCACGCCTGCCTCCAGAAACGCTTCGAGCAGCCCTTCGTTCTCCGAGTAGGTCTTGAAGACGAACTCGTCATTCGCAAGGACGGCGCCGATGTTGATGGAGAGAGTCGTGTACCTCTCCCCGTTCGCCTCGTCGATCACTTCGGCAGCCAGGCCGCCGCCGTGTCGGTAGCAGTCGGCTCGGATCGAGACGGTGACCGGTCTTCCGAAGTGAGCCAGAGTCACTGGTTGACGTTTTTCTTCCATGATGGTGAGGGTGAACCGAGCGACAAAAGCCCCGCTCGCGTGGACTCCACAGGGGAGACAGGCCGACAGCGTCCTCTGCACGCTGCCGGGTGTTCCTGTCTCGGATCAGTGGCTTCGTGTGTGTGCATGAAAGTTATTGCGTGCATTCCATCTGTCGCTTGACGTTCTCGAAGACCCATGCCCGCTGCTGGTCCAGAACGTCGAAACCGTCCAAAAGGATCTGAGCCTGCATCTCTTGCATCGCATCCAGCACGGCTTCGGAGACGATGCACCGGACGAGAATACAGAGGTCCCCCACGATCTCCTCGACCTGGTCTTGCCTCAGTCCACGCAACACCCCCAGTTCGCGAAGGAACTCTTCCAGGGCCAGGGCGTGGTATCTGGTCAGGGTCGTCATCGCATCTCCTGAATGAAAAGAGCCCTCCGTGGCTCGATTGTCATCCCTGCTCACTTCGCCTCACCGTTCGTCGGCTGGGCCACGGGGATCGCGTCTTTGCGGTTCGGCGTGGTTACCTTCGCTGCCTTCATAGACAGCAGCTGTTTGAAGGCTTTTCAGGACAGGAAGCCGTCCAGCGTGCCGTCCTCGAAGCGCACGGTCAGGCCGTCGGTCTCTTCCTTGCCGGTCAGAGAACACGTCCCCGATCCCGTCCCCAGAATCGTCACCTTGATCTCCATCACTCACCTACCTTTCCTCGTGGACAGACCACACAATCACACTTGCTTGTCGAGCATCACCTCTTTCATCGCTTCTTCAGCGCGTCTTCCAGCTTGTGTAAAATCGCCTTCTCATCCCAGGCTGGCTCGCACGCATGGACGTTCCAGTTCCAGATCAGGGGAAATGCCTGTTCGAGTGAGAGGCCAAACCCTCTCGGCGGCGGATGAAGTAATTTGCAAGCGACCCTGAACGTAGCCGAATGTCCGTGGTTTCCGCTCACCGCGCCCTCGACACAGGCGATCCATGCAGCGGCGCGTCGCTCCATGATCCCGTCCCCGATCGACTCCTCGACGGGTTTTACCCTTCGGGCAGTGCTCTTCTCTCTCAGCCAACTCACCCGCAACAGCGGCAACTCCTGCACGGGCAGCACCTCGCCAATCCACTCGTATGCGATTCTCGCGGCGTTGCGGGACCACGGAGCGACGGCGTACGCTCCCTCGCAGCGCAGATCCAAGGGCCGATTGCGGATCTTCACTGCATTGCCGTAGTGGACGCCCTTCCGCATCCCGAAGTACAGGTGCAAGCTCTTGTGCAAGGTTGTCCGGATTGTTGTCGTGGGGTTGACGGCGGGCATGGCGTCGCTCACCGGCATCCCTCACTTCGAGTGCCTCTGCCCTGCTGGGCACCACAAACCATTCTGCCTCAGCGCCCTTTCCGAAGAGGGATGTTGCGGCGGCGCATGCGGCTTGGGGTCTGAAGGAAGGCAAGTGCTGTTGTTCTGCGTCCTATGATGCCCGCGCCAGGGCGGAGGCGTAGCCAAAGAACTGCTGCGGGAGTTGGATGGTGGGGAGTTTGCTGTGGCTGCGAAAGGTATAGGTGTAAGATCAACAGGCACCAAACCGCTGGCCAGCATTTTGTGAGGAGGTGGCTGTTGAGCCATGTCGAGATAACGCGTCCCGTATGGTCGTACTTCATCGCGCTGTTCTTTGCCACGTTCGGCCTCAACTGGCTGTGGGAGATTGTGCAGATGCCGGCCTACGCGGAGACGGCCGGGCGATCCTTTAGCCCCATTGCGCTTGCTCACATGGTGCCGAGCCTCGGCGACGTGGCGCTTACCTTCGCCGTGTACGGGGTGTGCGCCCTCGCGGCGGGGCGGTGGCGCCCTGCGGGATCGTGGACCGAGTACGTTGCGGCCGCTCTCCTGGGAGGAGCGATTGCCGTGGCTTACGAATGGAAGGCCCTTGCGTCCGGGTGGTGGTCGTACAGCAATCGCATGCCGGTTGTACCGTGGCTCGGCGTGGGGCTGTGGCCACTGCTTCAACTCACCCTGCTCGTCCCCCTCGCCCTCTGCACGGCCACTTGGTGGAGCAGACGACCGTGAGTAGCAGCGTTGCATATACAAGGGAAGAGGTCCACAGCAGAGCGGGAGTTCGCCTCTTGGAGATGAGGATACCGAGCGCAGGAGGGGACGACATTCGGTCGGGAATTGTCTTGCTTTCCCTGCCCCGAGCAATACAATCAGATAAGGAGGGCTTTGGTGAACCTTCAACCAGATCCCTTTGTACAGGTGAGTTGCAGTCGTCGGATGACTAGCCAAAGGGCAACCCGGATCGTGCCGGGGGGCCTGTTGACGAGTAAGCCGGCATGGCTGGATACCACATGGTGTTCGGCCATGCCGGTTTTTTTTACACCCAGACGCTCAGAGTTGTCCAACTCGGCACATAAATTGCTGTGATCGCCGCAATAGTCGTTTCACCAGTTTTGCAGGCGTGAGTTTTCATGTTGCGAATCGGCTTGGCTCTGTATCCGTTCACGCTGAAACCGACAGAATTATTCTCTAATGATCACTTGAGCTGACTTTGATTGGTAACACACATATTACCCGTAACGATTATTGCTTACGTCGGCGCTTGGATTTATTGGATCCGCGTAGTCGATTCC
>JBBSDR010000122.1:0-10186 GCA_038240465.1 Gemmatales bacterium | reverse complement strand
TTGCCTGGCGCAGGTGTTGTCGGAATTCGGCTTTGAAATTGACCACATCATCGCCAGGAAGCATGGCGGGAGGACCGTCGGCTCTAATCTGGCTTTGACTTGTTTCTTCTGCAATAGCTACAAGGGTCCAAACATCGCGGGTCTTGATCCGCGATCAAAACGGCTCGTTGGCCTCTTCCATCCGCGCCGGAACAAGTGGCCGCGGCACTTCCGTTGGGATGGGCCGGTGCTGGTTGGACGAACAGCCAAGGGCCGTGCGACTGTCGCCGTACTGCGGATCAATCATCCCGAGTTCATCGAGGCGAGGCAGTCTCTCATCGCGGAAAATCTCTTCCCACCCGAGTAAGCAGCGCTGGACAAACGGGAGAAGAAAAATAACAAAGCGACGGAGACCGCCGCACTCCAAATTGACATCGTCCCTTCACCCGCCTCAGACGCGCTCCGGACGAGATGCCCCAATACGGAACAACCTCGACATGTTCAAACTGCTCAAGAAACTCCATTACGGCGCTCGCGTCTTCCTGTCGCGCAAGGGCGGCGAACCGGAAACCATCGACGTCCGCGGCCATCCCACCGTCATGATGCACGGCGGCGATGGGCCTCCCTTCGTCTATCTGCACAGCACTCTCGGCGAGTCCCTCCGCTGGCTGCCCTTCTACGATAGCTGGGCCAAACACTTCACGACCTATGTGCCGACGCATCCCGGCTTCGGCCAGTCCGGCGGCTTCGAGGACATCGACTCCATCGAGGACATGGCCTTTCACTACCTCGAACTGTTCGACGCCCTCGGACTCGAGGAGGTCATCCTCGGCGGCGTCAGTCTCGGCGGCTGGATCGCGGCCGAGTTCGCCGTCCGCTGGCCCGAACGAGTCAAGAAGCTCTGGCTCTCCGGCACCCCCGGTCTGTGGATCGACGAACAGCCGTTGCCCGATCTCTTTCGCTACGCCGACGGCAGCAAGAAGGGCCGCGACGAAATGCGCAAGCTGCTGTTCCACGATCCGGATGGCTTCATGGCGAAGTTGATCCTCGCCGAGCAGGCCACCGAGGAACAGATGCTCCACGCCTACCAATCGCTGACCGTCCTGGCGCGGCTGGTCTGGGAACGGCCCTGGAGTCCGAAACTGCCCGCCCGGCTGCATCGCGTGCAGTGTCCCGTCCTGCTGCTGTGGGGCGACCACGATCGTCTGGTGCCGCCGGCCTATGGAGAAGCTTACAAGACGTATCTGCCGCACGCGGAATTCAAGCTGCTCCGCGACTGCGGACACCTCGTCATGTTCGAGAAGGAAAAGGAGTTCGTTGAGGAAGTGACACGGTTCTGTCAATCCTGACCCGGAGGCATCGCGTGCGCTGGGACGTTCTCGGTTTGGGCTGTGTCGCCGTCGATGATTTGCTCTATCTCGACGAGTATCCCGCAGCCGACAGCAAGGTTCGCATCAAGCGGCGCGAGCGCTCCTGCGGCGGGCTGACAGCCAACGCTCACGTCGCCGCGGCGCGTCTCGGCGCGTCCAGTTCCTTCGCGGGCGTTCTCGGCGACGATGACGCTTCTCGCTTTGTCCGCGACAGTCTGGGCCGCGAGGGCGTCGATGTCACCCTGCTGGCCCATCGTGCCGGTGCCAGGCCGATTCGTTCGACCATTCTCATCGATGAAACCCACCATTCGCGCACGATTTTCTTCGACCTGGCCGGCTCTGTCGGCGCCTCGCCGGACGCCCCGTCCGAGGAGGACATTCGCTCGGCGCGGATTCTGCTGGTCGATCATTACGGCATCGAGGGAATGACACGGGCGGCACGGATCGCGCGCGCGGCGGGCGTGGCCGTCGTCGGCGACCTGGAACGCGACGAGTGGCCGGGCTTTCACGAGTTACTCGCCCTCGTCGATCACGTTATCGTCTCGCGAGTATTCGCACTCAAAGTGACCGGGGCCGCGACACCGCAACAGGCCGTCGAGCGTCTCTGGGACGCGAGCCGGCAACTCGTCGCGGTGACATGCGGGGAGCAAGGGTGTTGGTATCGGACAGGAGGGGACACGCAGCCCGTCCATCAGCCGGCCTTCGCGGTCGAGGCGGTCGATACGACGGGGTGCGGCGACGTCTTTCACGGCGCCTACGCCGCTGCCCTGGCGAAGGGAGTCTCCTTGAGAGAGGCGATCCACTTCGCGACGGCGGCGGCGAGCCTCAAGGCGACTCGCTCAGGCGGGCAGGCGAGCTATCCGACGCTGGCGGAGGTGAATCGGGTCCTCAGCGGCGGATGAGGACCTCGGCCGTGGCGCGGCCGCCGGGAATGCGAGTCGCCTCCCCCTCGCGGCCCATGATCTGCCAGGCGAACGTCGGCGGCAACTCCATCGTCGCGCTCTTGCCCGGGGTGAGCGACACGTCGCGGCCATTGATCCGCAGCGTCAGCGTCTGGCTCGTCAGGTTCCAGAAGGCGACGGAACAGCGATCGGAATCGCCTTCCTTCTCCATCCGCACCGGTCCAGGCAGAAGCTGGTAGAAGCTCTCGCCGACGCGCAGTGAGGTCGAAGTGCCGGAGGGGCCAGGACGGGGCGACAGGGGTGGCTCCGCCGTCGTCGAGGGCGGAGCGGAGAAGGGAACGGCGAACGGCGTCAGAAAGACAGGCTGCGCCGGCATCACGCCGATGGGGCTAATCGGCAGTGCGATCGGCGCGGACGCGATCGGCACATAGAAAGTCGAGGGGACATAGTATCCGGAGCGCACCTCAACGGGACGGCGCACCAGGCCGAAGCCATTGGCCCGTAGCGGCGTCCCTTCGAGAGCGAGCAGCACCAGCGCCGGCAGCAACCATCGTTTCATGATGCGATCCTCCATGACCAGCCCCGAGCGCAAGCAAGGAGCTTGCGCTCGGGGCTGGTTGTGAGGTTGTTATACTGTGACTGATAGGAATAGGATGGTCTCGCGCAACATCCCGCAGGAGAAATCATGGATCTGCTCGAAGGAATCGATCAGGGCGCCCTCTACCCCTTCCGACACATTGCCGAGATCGGCGCACTTCGGCCGCTCCTGATCGCCCTGTACTACCTGGGCCATCCGTTCGTCCTCCTCGGCATCCTGTTTCTGGCTGTCGTCTGCTGGTTCGCCCGCAAGGAACCGCGTCCCGCCCTGCTCCTGGCCGTCACAGTCCTGGGCGCTCTCGGACTCGCTCATGCCGGCAAGATCGCTGTCAATCGCACCCGGCCCAACTTGCACATTCGCCCTCCGGTCCTTGAAGAGCCAACCTCGATGAGCTTTCCCAGCGCTCACGCCCTGGCCGGCACCGCCCTGTACGCCGCGCTCGGCCTGCTCGTGGCTCGCCGCATGAGTCGTCGCTGGCCCCTGGTCCTCGGCATCGCGCTGGCCTTTCTTGCCGGCCTCGATCGTCTGCTCGTCGGCCACAATTACGTCAGCGACGTCCTGGTCGGCTGGGCCGCCGGGACAGTCCTCGTGATGCTCTGCGCCGACCTCGATAAACGAGGGGTACGACCGTGAATGGCGCCGACTCTTCTCCAGCCTGGTTCGCCGAAACCCTGGACTCTTTGCTCGACCGGCATGACCTCGACGAGCCACGGATGGTCCGCCTGATCGAGAGCTTCGTCGGCGGGAACTGCGGTGAAGTGGAGATGGCCGCCCTGCTCGTCGCTCTGCGGATGAAGGGCGAGACGGCTGTTGAACTGGCAGCGGCGGCGAGTGTCTTGCGCCGCTGTATGGTGCCGCTGGAGACGGGCCGCGACGATGCCCTGGACACCTGCGGCACCGGCGGCGACGGCTCGGCGACGTTCAACATCAGCACGGCGACGGCGTTCGTCGTCGCGGCCGCGGGAGTGCCGGTGGTCAAGCACGGCAACCGGGCCATTTCCAGCCGTAGCGGCAGCGCTGACGTGCTGGAGGCGCTCGGCGTCCGTCTCGATCCCGACCCGGTGCTGGCGCGGCGTTGTCTCGACCGTGCCGGCTTGGCGTTCTGCCTGGCGCCGCACTATCACCCGGCCCTCAAGCACGTCGGCGGACTGCGTCGGCGTCTGGGAGTGCGAACGCTCTTCAACTGTCTGGGGCCGCTGGTCAATCCCGCGCGCACTCCTTATCAGTTGCTCGGCGTCGGCCGGCCCGAATGGCTCGACCTGATGGCGGGCGCACTGGCGCGGCTGGGAGGGACCCGGCGAGCGCTGCTGGTCAGCGGTCACGATGGACTCGACGAGGTGACGCTGACGACGGCGACGCGAGTTCGCGAAGTGAGGGGCGATCGCGTTCGCGGCTGGGACTGGACGCCGGACGATTTCGGGCTTCCGTGCTGCACCCTGGAGCAGTTGCGCGTCGAGGGAGCGGAGAGCAGCGCGCGTCTCATCCGCGGCATTCTGGAAGGCAGTGAGATGGGAGCGGCGGCGAACGTCGTGCTGGCCAACGCTGCGGCGGCGCTATTCGCGGCCGAGCGAGTCGAGAGCGTGCTGTTGGGAGTGGAGCGCGCGCGTCAGGTGATTCGCGAAGGGAAAGCGCTGGGGGTGTTGGAGATGTTGCGCGAAGAGTTGTCGTGACCCGGGAAGTCCCTCTTGAGGGGCCGCGCGGAAAACTGGTAAAAGAACATCTGTCGGAAGAGGACGCCAGCCAGGGGAACCTATGCGCTCCACGAAATCATCCACACCGCACTTCGATACGTTCGACGAACTGATGGACCGGCTCGGCGACATTCCGCTGTCGCGCATCCGCATGAAGCCACCACCGGGGACCGCGACGGAAGCGGACGTCATCCGGGCCAAGGGCCAGCTGTGTGAGTTGTTCGATGGCACGCTTGTGGAGAAACCCGTGGGCTATTACGAATCCCGCCTGGCTCTGAGCCTGGGTTTCTTCCTCGAACTCTACCTCACGGACCACGATCTCGGTATCGTACTCGGCGAGAGCGGCATGATGCGCGTTGAGCCAAACCAGGTGCGCATGCCGGACGTGGCGTTCTACTCCTGGGAGCAGTTCCCCGGTCGTGTCCTGCCGCGCGGATCGATCCTGGATCGCGTCCCTGACCTTGCCGTCGAAGTCCTCAGTCCCTCGAACACCAAGAAGGAGATGGCCCGCAAGCGCAAGGAATACTTCCTCGGCGGCTGCACGCTGGTCTGGGAAGTCGATCCGATCAAGAAGACAGTGCGCGTCTACACGGCGCCGGATGAGTCGAAACTGGTCCGCGAGAAGGGGACTCTCGACGGCGGGACCGTGCTGCCCGGGTTCAAACTGCCGGTAACCCAGTGGTTCGCACGCGCGGGCCGCGTCGCCTCCGAGTGAAACTTTTTGGCCGCTGCGGTGTTCACTCCTGTTGAGGGTCTGTCTCCCCTTTGTTGATGGAGTGAACGTGATGCCTGCCTGGACTCGCTGCCTCCTCGTGCTTCTTCTGCCCGTTCTTCTCCACGCCGAGCCGCCGAAGCCCGACAAACCCGCCGGGCCGGACCTGTCGGAATTCAAGACCGTCGATACCGCCACGAAGACGACAATCAGCAAATCGTCCCTTCCCGAGACGACCGCGACACAGCCGGGCTATCTCGGCATCCACGTCGAGAAGAACGCCGCCGGCAAACTGGCCATCAAGGAGGTCGAAGCGGACTCGCCCGCCGCGAAGGCCGGCCTGCAAGTCGGCGACCTGCTCCGCGAGTTCGGCGGCAAGGCCGTCTCCGACACCGATCATCTGCGCGACCTGCTCTTCACCAGTTCGCCGGGCCAGAAGCACAAGCTGATCGTCGCGCGCAAGGACAAGCCTCTGACGGTCGAGGTGACGCTTGTTCCCGTCAGCTCGCCGCTCTCGGAGAGCGGCAGGCCAGGCCGGGCGGTCCTTGGCGTTCAGGTCGAGAACGAGAAGGGCGGAGTGAAGCTCACGTCGATCACGGCGGATTCAAGCGCCGCGAAGGCGGGACTGAAGACCGGCGACGTCGTCCTCAAGATTGACGGCAAGGCGGTCACGGACGTCGAAGCGTTTCGCGAGATGCTTGGCGAGCGAAAGCCGGACGACGATCTGGCGCTGACGATCAAGCGCGACAGCAAGGAGCAGGAGGTCAAGGCAAAGCTCGGCAGCGAACCGGCACGCGATCGGCCGCGCGGCGAGGGCTGGGACACGCGGAGAACGGGAGCGTGGACGAAGGACGTCTATCGGCTGGCCGTCATCGAAGTCGAGTTTCCCGATCAGAAGCCGAACGCCAACGTCACGCCGAAGGACTGGGAGAAGTCGCTGTTCAGCAAGGGCCAGTACACCGACAAGAGTCCAACGGGCCAGAAGGTGTACGGCAGCATGAACGACTACTATTTGGAGATTTCTTGCGGCAAGTTTCGCGTCGAGGGCAAGGTCTTCGCTCCGGTCCCGGTCAAGAACAAGCGCGGCACCTATGGCGAATCAGGATCGACCAAGACGGCCCTGCTGACCGAGGCAGTCGATAAGCTGCTGGAGCGCGACGGCAAGGACGCGCTGAAGGACTTCGACGGCATCTTCTTTCTCTACGCCGGCAAGCGCGTGCAGGCGCAGCGCGGCGGCCTGTACTGGCCTCATCGGGCGAGTTTCCGTCACAACGGCAAGAACTGGGCCTATTTCATCTGTCCCGAGGGCGGCGACACGATGGCGTCGATCAGTGTGATCGCGCACGAGTTCGGCCACATGCTCGGGCTGCCGGACCTCTATGCCCGTCCGGAGCGTCCCGGCGAGGAGGGCGTTGGCGTCTGGTGTACGATGTCAACGGGACATGGCCGCGACGGCAAGCCGCTGCACTTCTCGGCCTGGTGCAAGGAGCAACTCAACTGGGTCAAGCCGGCCCTCATCGATCCGCGCGAGAAGCAGAAGCTGATCCTGGCGCCGATTACCAACTCGGACAGGGAGTGCTACAAGGTGCTGCTCCGGCCGGACGGCAGCGAGTATCTGCTGCTGGAGAACCGAGTGAAGAAGGGTTACGACAAGGACTTGCCGGCGGAGGGCTTGTTGATCTGGCGCGTGGTCAACAATCGGCCGATCCTGGAGGAATCGCACGGCATCGCGGGGCCAAACGGACCGATGCGCTTTCTGGGCAGCATTCCGTATCCGAGCAAGTCGAACACGGCCTTCACGCCCTTCACGACGCCGTCGAGCAAGGCGTTGAGTGGCGGCGGCTTGCCGGTGCATATCACCAACATTCGCAAGCTGCCCGATGGCCGGATCACGTTCTACATCGGCTATGAGTCTTTCTGAGAGGACTGCCGCTTGCGGCTTTGCAATGGGTTTGCAAAGCCGCAAGCAGTCGGTGTGTTTCAACGGAATTCGAGTGTGAACTCCGGCAGATTCAGTTCATCGGTTGTTTCGGTCAAACGGAACGACTGACCGAATACCTCGGAAGGAAGCCAACCGCGGCTGGTGCGAACCTCGGTGAACTTCCTGGCCGCATGGCGATAGATCTTGAAGTCGAGGACGTCGCCGAGCGGATTGACGAGCCAGTATTCGCGGACGCGGGCTTTGTGGTACAACTCGACAAGGCGGACGGTGTCCTTTTCGACGGAGGTGGGGCTGACCACTTCGAGGACCATGTCCGGCGAGCCGATCAATTCGAGCGAGTCCTTCCCCTGCTGGAGTTGAACGCGCTGGCGCTGAAGCGATGTCCGAGAGACGAACATCCCGTCCGGTTCAGTCGAGAGTCCAGCCTCGGGATGAACGAGCCTCATGCCGTCCGGATAGGCACGCCCGAGTCGCTTTTGTCGGATCAGATGGAACAAGGCGGTAAAGATGGCATATTTGATCTGGTTGTGAACTTCGCGTTCCATGCTGGGGTCCACCCAGAGTTGGCCGTCGAGGAAAGAGATGTTGCCCTGGTCGGGGAACTCTTCCGAGAGAGACCAGCGGCGGAAGGAGTCCAGGTCCTGAACCCAGAACGGCACGCGGATAGCGCCGCTGAACACGATCTCCGTCATCGCAGGCCTCCTGACCATTGCTTTACTGCTGCTGATGCTACCGGAAGCAAGGCAGGCGACGCAATGCCGGTCGCTGAAACGCTTCGCGAGTGGTGCGCCCGACGCCTACCAGCTTGCCTGGCAGGTGAGCAGTTTGGGAAGAACGAATGTTCTTCCTGCTTTCCGGGTCGGAACTGCTCAGGTGTCAGGCGCTTGCAGCCGTTACTCTGAAGCGGCAAAACGATTGCCAGTTTGCCGAGTCAGTCAGGCACCTCGTCGAACCGGCGACGCTCGCAGGCATCGAGATACGCGGACTCGAGATCGACGGGAATGCAGAGTTCGGCGTCGAGGGATAGCGGGACTGTCGGCAGAGGTTGTCCGACCGCGAGCGGCATCGGCCAGGTGTCGATTTGATCGATCCCATCGCGCCGCAAGGGACGGTAGGCAGCACAATAGAGAGCGGCAGACGAGGGCATCCGAAAAGCCGGCTGTCCGAGCAGGTCCATCAGTTCATCGTGCATGTTCGCCAGACGAATCGTGACCACGTCAACGATCACGAGCCCCACACCTCGAGCGAGATAAGTGGCGCACTTCGCGGCGAACAGCCGCCGCTTCTCCACTCGATCCTTGTTCCCTGGACTGACGAGTTCGATGGCGGCGACGAGCCGGCGTCCACCTTCATTGGACAGGATCTCGATCGTGCAGCCTTCAGGGAAGTTCGCTGGGAGGACCCGCGCCGCCGTCGATGGGGTCCACACCGTCCGCGGCAGGGTGAGTGTCTTGCCGTTGGTCTTGGGGCTGGACTCTGTAAATGTGGCCACATCGATCTCGATGGGCGCCCCAGCGTGGACATGCTCGAGGGCAATCAATCCGGCGGGAAGTTGGCCGTCATTGAGCGCGTCAGCGATGCTCGTCGCCCATGTCGTGTGAAACGAGTCCCACGGCCGATACTCGCTCAGTGGAGGACGAAAGTGATCGCGCAACGGCATGGACCAACTCCTTCTTTCAACATTCCCACACTGTAACAGGCGGAGTACAACTGTCAACAGCCCGCGCGATGTGCCGTGCCGCCCAGCAAGACATTCCAACATTGCTGCGAGCAGTGTCCATGATGAGGTATTGACCGTGCAACTCGGCTATTGCACCAACGTCCACGCCGGCGCCGATCTGGAACAGACCCGCGCCAACCTTCAGCGACACGCCGTCGCCGTCAAACAGCGCATCAGTCCAGGCGAACCGCTCGGCATCGGCCTGTGGCTGTCCGCCGCCGCCGCCGCGTCGCTGCGCCAGGGATCGGCCCTCGACACCTTTCGCGATTGGCTCGGCGAGGTCGGCCTGCTGCCCTACACCATCAATGGTTTCCCCTACTACGATTTCCATCAGAAGGTCGTCAAGCACAACGTCTATCTACCGACGTGGCGCGATCCGGCGCGATTGGCCTTTACACTCGATCTGGTGGCCATTCTCGATGCGCTCCTGCCGCCGGGCGTCGAGGGCAGCATCTCGACGCTGCCTCTCGCCTGGGGACAGCCAGCGCCGACGCCCGCCGAACTCGCTGAACACGCCGCCGCTCTGCTTCAGGCCGCCGAGGCGCTGGCACAACTGGAACAAGACAAGGGCCGCCTCATTCATCTCTGCCTGGAGCCGGAACCCGGCTGCGTGCTGCAGCGATCCAGAGACATGGTCCACTTTTTTGACGATCATCTCCTTCACGGCCACGACGAGGAAAAGGTCCTGCGCTATCTCCGCGTTTGTCATGACGTCTGTCATGCGGCCGTGATGTTCGAGGAACAGAAGACCGTCCTGAAGCGCTATCGTCGCGAGGGCATCCGGGTCGGCAAGGTGCAGGTGTCGTCAGCAGTGTGTCTGCCGTTGGCCACCACTCCGCCCGAGCAGCGTCTCGCCGCCCTGGAGCAACTGGCCGGCTTTCACGAGGAACGCTATCTGCACCAGACCATGGTGCGGTTGCCGGGAGCGGAGCCGCTCTTTCATGAAGACCTGGCACCGGCGCTCGCTGCTCACCGAGAAGAGCTTGATGGCGAGTGGCGCGTTCACTTTCATGTGCCGATCTATCTGAAGCGGTTCGGATTGCTGGAGGGGACGCAGGAGGCCATTCGCGAGTGCTTGCGTCAGACGAAAGACGACGGCATTCCACACTTCGAGGTTGAGACGTATGCGTGGACAGTGCTGCCGCCCGAGATGCGCGTGGCGGAGTTGGCCGACGGCATTGCGGAAGAAATTCGCTGGCTGCGCGAGGCGTGGCGTGAATCCGTTTAGGGACCAACGGCCGCTTGCGGCTTGGCGGGCAGCCCGCCAAGCCG
>JBBSDR010000121.1:0-10190 GCA_038240465.1 Gemmatales bacterium | reverse complement strand
CGTCCCACTGTGCTGGCAGTCGCCCGTCGGCATCAGCCGTTCCATGATGTCGGCCCGGCCACCGAACACGCTCAGCGGCATGCCGCCGCCGACCGCCTTGCCCAGGGTGCAGAGATCGGGAGTGACGCGCAGATACTCCTGCGCTCCGCCGGGCGCCATGCGGAAGGCGCTCAGCACCTCGTCGAAGATCAACAGAACGCCGTTGTCGCGCGTCAGGTTGCGCAGAGCGGCCAGGAACTCCGGCGTCGGAATGACGCAGCCGGCGTTGTAGTAGATCGGCTCGCAGATGACGGCAGCCAGTTCAGCGGCATGCTGCGCGAACGCCTGCTCCAGCAGGTCGGGCCTGTTGTACGGCACGACGACAAGGTTGTGTTCCAGGCCGGCGGCGATGCCGGTCGAGCCGGGGTAAACTGCCGGTGCGTTCTCCGGTCCGAGTCGATCGGCGGGTGTGCCGATGGCGAACATGACCTGGTCGTGATAGCCGTGGAAGTTGCCTTCGAGTTTGAGGATTTTCGAGCGGCCCGTGTACGCGCGAGCCAGGCGCAGACAGTGCATGGTCGCTTCGGTGCCGGAGCCGGTGAAGCGGACACGCTCGCAGCATGGAATCGTCTCGCACAACAGGCGGGCCAGGTCGGTGTGCAGTTCGTTCTCGTAGGAGCAGGCCGCCCCGCGTGCCAGGACCTGTTCGACGGCAAGCCGGACGCGCGGATCGCCGTGGCCCAGCAGGGTGGCGCCGTGGCTGCAACACAGGTCGATGTACTCCCGGCCATCGAGGTCCCAGACGCGGCAACCCTCCGCCCGGTCGATCAGCAGTGGATGGCCGAGGGCCTTGTTCAACCGCGTCGAGGCGGAGACGCCGCCGGCCAGGTAGTTGCAGGCTTGCTGATACTGTTCGACCACTCGGCTCATGATACGCTCCTCGTATGAGTCTCGCCATTCTATGCCCTCGCGGCATCTCGATTCCGCGGAGGCGCGTCTGCCGCTGGGAGCAGGGTTGCAGCTTCCGTATACTGGCGAGAATGGGTTTAGTGATGCCCGTTCACACAAGGAGAAGCTCGTGAAGAAGTTTTGCGTCCTCGCGGTCCTGCTGGCGTTCCCGTGTCTGGTCTGCGCGGAGGATAAGAAGGTGGACAAGAAGTCGGATTCCGTCCTCAACTTCAAGATGAAGTCACTCGACGGCAAGGAAGTCGATCTGTCGGCCTACAAGGGCAAGGTCATCCTGTTCGTCAACGTCGCCAGCAAGTGCGGCTACACGCCTCAGTACAAGGGTCTTGAGGGCCTGTACGAGAAGTACAACAAGGACGGCTTCGTCCTCATCGGCGTCCCCTGCAATCAGTTCGGCAAACAGGAACCGGGCAGCGACAAGGAAATCGCCGAGTTCTGTGAGGCGAAGTACAAGGTCACCTTCCCGATGCTGTCGAAGGTGGACGTCAACGGTGATACGGCATGCGACCTGTACAAGACGATCGCCGAGAAAAAGGGCGGCAAGATCAACTGGAACTTCACCAAGTTCCTCATCAACAAGAACGGCGAGATCGTCGAGCGCTTTGAGCCGAAGGTCAAGCCCGAGGCGATTGCCGAGAAGATCGAGGAAGAGCTGAAGAAGTGATTCGCGGCCGCGCCTGTTTCTTCCCGCTTGCGGCTTGGCGGACCGCCCGCCAAGCCGCAAGCGGCGGTCTTTTTTGATCGCCTGCGCCAACAAATCGATTCCGACAGTGTTGTTCTCGTTAGCAGGAGTTCAGGCAGCAGGTTGACAGCCCGCGCCGCTCCGTGATACGGTGACAGTATCATCGTCCGCCCGTCGCGTATTCATCGCTGAATCAGCAGGAGAGGATCGCACGCATGGCCAAGCAACCCGTTGGTGTCTGGGGCATCGACCTCGGCCAGTGTGGACTCAAGGCCGTCCGTCTCGTCGAGAAGGACGGTCAGGTCGTGGCCACCGCCTTTGATTTCGTCGAGCATCCCAAGATCCTCAGCCAGCCCGACGCCGATCCCGATCAGTTGACCCGCGAGGCGCTGGAGAAGTTCCTGTCGCGCAACTCGATCAAGGGCGACATCGTGGCCATCAGCGTGCCGGGCCAGTCCGGCCTGGCGCGCTTCGTCAAGCTGCCGCCGGTCGAGGAAAAGAAGATCGGCGACATCGTCCGCTTCGAGGCCAAGCAGCAAATCCCGTTCAACCTCGACGAGGTCGTCTGGGACTATCAGAAGCTCGGCTCCGGCATCGTCACCGATGGCTTCGCTCTCGATACCGAGATCGGCCTGTTCGCCATCAAGCGCGACGCGGTGAACAAGTATCTGCAGCATTTCAAGGATGTCTCGGTCGATATCCACATCGTGCAGATGGCGCCGCTCGCCCTGTGCAACTATGTCGCCTACGATCTGCTCAAGAAAGAGGTCGGCCAGGCTGAGGAAGAGGGCGGCAAGCACGGCGCCATCGTCGCGCTGGACATCGGCACGGACAGCTCAAACCTGGTCATCACTGATGGCGGCCGGATCATCTGGCAGCGGCCCATCCCGCTGGGCGGCAACCATTTCACCCGCGCCCTGACCAAGGACCTGAAGCTCACCTTCGCCAAGGCCGAGCATCTGAAGCGCAATGCGATGAAGTCGCCGGAGCTGAAGAAGATCCTCGCCTCGATCAAGCCGGTGCTGTCCGACTTCGTCAGCGAAGTGCAGCGTTCGCTCGGCTACTTCACCAACACGCATCGCGACGTCCAGATTCAGTACATGGTCGGCCTTGGCAATGCCTTCCGCTTGCCGGGCTTGCAGCGGTTCCTCGCCGAGAAGTTGCAGATCGAGGTCCGCAAACTGGACAAGCTGCAGCGGCTCACGGGGCCGGGGATCGTCGATGCGCCGGCCTTCACCGAGAACCTGCTCAGCTTCGCCGTCGCCTACGGTCTGGCGCTGCAGGGGTTGCAGAAGGCCAAACTGCTGACGAACCTGCTGCCGCAAGAGATCCGCCTGGAGCGGCTGATCAAGGCGAAGAAGCCCTGGGCCGTCGCGGCTGCCGCCGTGCTGCTGCTGTCGGTCGCGGCGTTGGCTGCGGGCTTCGGGGCGCAATGGTCGGCTTACGGCGGCAAGCCGGTCGTCGATGCCAAGGAGCGAGGCAAGCGCGTGGTCAAGGCCATCGATCAGGCCGACAGAGACTACACTTCCGCGCGCGAGAATGCCGAGACCGAAGGCAAGGCCATCGAGAGCATCATCGGCGGCCGCGAAGAACAGCCCAACTGGTTGAACCTGTGCAAGTTCGTCGATGAGATCATCCCCCGGCCCGAGGACGCCCGCCCCATCGGCGTGGCCGCGTTCGGCAAGACGCCGGTGTACAACCTGCCGGCGACAGCGTATGGCCCGCCCGGTGCGAACTATGTGACGGGCGCCCTGGAGGCCTATGAGACGGAATGGCTGCCCTGGCGCCGCGGCGCCGTCAAGGGGAAGGACGACGAACTGGGCGGCGGCATCGATCGTCTCTTGCAGTTCAACGTCGAGGCGGTCACTTGCCGCTATTCCGGCAAACTGAGCGATTTCTGGGGCAAGTTGCCCGATCGAGTCAAGAACAAGGACGCGCGGTTCGTGCTGCCCAAGCGCGACCTGGAGAACCCTCCGGGAGAGAACGACAAGGGCTGGGTGGTGGAACTGCGCGGCTACACCTACCACAAGGACGCGAACGTCTTCGTCATCAACGTGCTGATGGAGAACATCGTCCGCAAGGCGGCGGAGAAGGGTGTCAACTGGCCGATCAACCTCGAGCCGCCTCCTCCGCCCGCGGCCGGAACACCAGATCGGCCGCCGCCCGCCGCGGGCGAGCAGCCGGCTGGACCTCCACGGCCGATCAGCCACATCATTCTGTACAACTCGACCACCAAGCCCGCGGACGCGACGACTCCCTTTGAGATCATCGCGGCTTCCAAGGTCGGGAGTCTCGTGGCCGGCAGTTCGACGGCGACGACGAGTGGCCCTCCTGCTACTCCGACTGGTGGAGGAACTTCGCCTGCCGCGACTCCTCCAGGCGGCGGCACCACGACGACCGACTGGAAACCGCTGGGCAACGAGTCGCTCGGCACCGCCGCCACTGTGACTACCGGACAGGCTGCGGCGCCGGCGGGCAAGTACAAGCGGACCGAGTTCATCATCCTCTTTATCTGGCGCGAGCCGACCGACGCATCTGACTCGCTCCTCAAACTGAAGAAGGCGCCCGAGGCGTCTGCGCAACCGGGAGGCGGCCCGGGGGCCCCTCCGGGAGGCGGCCCGGGGTTCCCTCCGGGCGGCGGTTCCGGCGGCTCGCGCTGAACTCTCAAGGTGATTTCGATTGTCCCGAGTGGATGAACGACGATGAAGCTCGATAAAGAATTCATGAAGAAACACCAGTTCTGGCTGCTGCTGGGGCAGGCTGTGTTTCTCTTGCTGATCAGTCTCGTCATGGTGTTCATTGGCCCGCGCGCCAAGGCTGCCAAGGAAGCGGCGGATTACACCAAGGACGAGGCCGAGTACAAGAAATCGCGCAATCCCAAGAACGCGAGTTTCCTCGCTCCGTGGAACAAGCGCCAGGAGGCTTTCGCCGAACGCAAGAACGTGGTCTGGGAGGCAGCCTGGAATACGCAGGGCAACCTCATGACCTGGCCGGGCAACCTGGCCGAGGAACTCCAGAATGCCTCCTTCGGCGGTCCGATTCAACCCGACTCGATCCAGCGCTACAAGAACGAGTTGTATCACTCGCAATTTCTCAGCCTGGAGGCGTTCCTTTTACCCCGCGGCAGCGAGACGGTGTATTTCCCCATCGAGTTCAACCGCACCGCTTACGGGGAACACACCTGGAAAGAAGACCCGACTCCGGAAGAGTGCTGGCTGGCGCAGGAAGAACTCTGGATGCGCCGCGAGGTCTTCAAGATTCTGACGTCGGCCTTGCAGTCGGTCGGCAAGTTCGAGGAAGTGCGCGAACCGGTCTTCCGGAACGTGCTGATGGCCGGGGGCAGTCCGGCCATCGACGCCCTGCTGAAGAAGCAGCCGGAATTTCAGCCGCTCCTCTACAAGGAGCGTCCGAAACTCGCCGACACGTTCAAGAGCCGGCTCTTCCGCAACCACTCCTGGGAGGTCGAGTTGTTCCTGGAGAAGGCGGGGACGACCAACCGCTGGCAAGTCAGCGCCAAGAGTACCATCAAGAACATCGACCCCGATGGCCGGTCGCTGATGCTGGTCAATGGCGGCCGGGGATTGAAATTGCGCGTTCGTCAAAACGGGGTGGGGACCGATCTGAACCCCATCGAGGGCCAGTTGCTCGCGCCGGGCGGCATGTCGGCCTTCGAGAAGGCATCGCGCGTCCCCGACGAGATCGACCTGTCGAAAGACTTCGGCATTGAGGAAGTCTTCGAGCCGGCGACTTCGCCGATCAAACGGCTGGAAGTTCTGGAAGTCGGCGTTCCAGCGGAATCGCATCGACTGGCCGTCGCCGCCGAACTTGTCGCGAACCGGATGGCGCCGCCGGAGAAGACGGAGGAGAGTGCTCAGGCTCCGGGTGGTGTGCAGCCGCCGGGTGGTGGTCAGCCGCCGGGTGGTGGTGTTGCTCCAGGGGGAAAGGGTGGGGCTGCCAAGACTGAAAAGACGCCCAACGACTTTGTCCGCAAGCGTTACACGCTCGTCAACGATCAGGTGAGGCGCATTCCGGTTGCCTTCGTCGTCGTCATCGATCAGGCTCAGCGGAGCGAGTTGCTGGCGGCTGTTGCCAACTCGCGCTTGAGGATGCAGACAAGCCAGGTTGACTGCCGGCACACGGAGCCGGTCACGGTCACTGCCACTCCCGCAGCCGTTGGGGGGGCCAAGCCGGCGACTGGGGCGAAAGGCAGCGTCGCCGAGGACAGCCGCAACCTGATCGAACTGTCGCTCTACGGTGTGGCAACGCTGTTCGAGCGCTACAAGCCGCCTGTTCCGGAATCAACAGATAAGAAACCCTGATACCGTCACGAGTACCCGGCGAGCGGGGCGTGTCAACGCTCCAGTTGGTTCGGTTGACCCAGGAGTGACACGCCTCACCGAGTCGCAGCGATAAAGGCAGGAAACCATGGTGAAGAAATTCGATCTGAAGCCGCTCTTGATTGAAAAGGGCGAGCGCGTCGGTCTGTACATCGCGGCCGGGCTGTCGTTCTTGCTCGTCGTGATGGGCCTCCTCAAGGTCCTGGGCAGCGGCAGCGCCTCGGCCAACGCCGAGAAACTGAGCGCCAAGATCGGCGAACTCGAAGAGAAGCAAAGACGAGCGAGTCCGGCTGGCGACTTCGTTCCGAAGGAACTGCCCCCTCCCGTCGCTGATGCCAAACTGAAGCTGGTCGCGGCGGCCGATTTCCCGTCTCGACCGATGTTCTTCAGCGCCCCGCCCAAGGATTCGATGCGCCAGAAGCCGAACATCCTTGGGCCGGAGGAGTTTCAGGTCGAGTACGTCCGGCTCAATTTGCCGGCTCTCGATTTTGACTTCAAGGATGACGGCAGCAAATTCGTCCCGGTCAGCGTGAGTATGGTGAAGTTGGCGGGTGCAGGCGACAAGATGATGGGGGGAGCGCCGGCGGGCTATCAGGGACCGAAGAACATCCAGGGACTCCTCGGTGCCAATCGCGGCGGTTTCGGCGCTTTTGGCAATGCGGGAGCGGGTGGGGCCGCGCCCATGGGTGTGGGAGGCGCGCTGGGAGGCGCCGCCGGAGTGCGCGGCGGCAGACCGGGTGGTGTTCCGGGCGTTTTGTTCCCGCGACCCGCTCCGAGGCCGCTTCCGGGGCAAGGGAACAAGGTCGAGCCGGTGTCGATCGCGGACGCCGCCAATCCGAAGGCGGGCATGGTCTTCGCGATCCGGCCGATGCCGCTTCGCGCCGCCGTCATTGTCGCCAGTTTCCCGTACAAGAGGCAGGTCGAGGAGTTTCGCCAGAAGCTCCGTCTCGAAAAACATGGCGACGTACTGACCGAACGTGTCAAGGGCGCAGGCAAGGAGGAATGGAACTCCTTCCAGTTCCGCGGCCTGGTCATCGAGCGCGCCACCGAGGAACAGGGTAAGCCCCTCGACTGGGAACAGGTGTCCATCGATGAATCGTACAAGCGCATCCTCGTCTACGTCTCGAAGCAGATCGAGAAGGACGATCCCCAACTCAAGCCGATCAAGGACGTCAGCCGTGGCCTGGTCATGGAACTGCCCAAGCAATTCCCGGGACACACCTACCCCAATCTGGTCGGCAAGTTGGAGCAGATCAATAGCACGCTCGAAAAGCTCAACGCCGAGGATGCCAAGAAGTCGATCGTCGCGCCCAGTCATCGGTTCCAGACGGATGGCTTTAATTCTTTCGATCTGGGCGAAGAGGAGAAGACAACCGGCGGCGCGGCGGGCGCGGGAGGCGGCGCGGCGGGCGCGGGAGGCGGCATGGCCGGCGGGGCGGGAGCGGCTGGCAACATGGGCGGCAGGAGTGGCAATCCCTACGCCGTTCAGGGGACCGGACCGGAAAAGGACATCAAGGAAACGTCCATCGACTACTGCCTGATCCGGTTCATCGATGTGACCCTGGAGCCGGGCAAGGCCTATCGCTATCGCATCAAGGTGCGCATGGCCAACCCGAACTACTCCCCCACTCCGGAAGAACGCAAGGATACCTATCCGCAGTTCGCCAAGGAAAAGGAGCTGGAATCGGAACCGGTCGAGGTGCCAAAGACAGTCGTCGTCCCGCCCGATTCGCTGATCTACGCGGTCGATCAGGCTGTCCTCGACAAAGCGCGGCTCCGGGCGCCCGACTACGAGAAGGAAGCCGTCGTGCAGATCCATCGCTGGGTCGATGAATATCGCACCGATCCGACGAAGAATGGTGTCCTCCGCCCGGTCGGCGACTGGGTCATCGCTTCCCGCCTGTTCGTTCGCCGCGGCGAGTATGTCCGCAATCGCGACATCAAACCGAAGATCCCGATCAAGCCGCTCGAATCTCTCGACTTCGAGCTGGACGAGAAGAGTCCCCTGGAGTTCGGCGACGAAACTGTCCTGGTCGATTTCGAGGGCGGCGGACTCAAGCCGATGACCTACGATAGAATCACCATGGACGGCGAGAAGCAGAAAAAGGAAACCATCAGCGATCGCTCTGCCCAGGAACTGCTCATGATGACGCCGGAAGGCAAGCTTATCACGCGCGTCAACACCATCGACGAGCAGAACCCGGTCCGGGTGCAGCGCCTGAAGGATTATCAGAAACACATCCAGGACATCGCCGAGAAGCAGAAGGGCGGCGGCGGCGGACCAATCGGCGGACCGATTGGCGGTTGATCGTTCTTCCCGTACAAACAGCCCCGTTCACCCATTGCGGCGAACGGGGCTGTTTGCGTTTGAGGACACGATGAACGAAACGGGTTATCTCCAGCGATTGACCACGCGCCTGGCGGACGGGCTGGCGCGAGTGCCGGAAGCGTTGCGTGGCCGGCAGATTGCCTTTCTTCAGGGTTCTCAACTCGCCGACGGCAGTTTCCCCGATCGCGAGGGCGGCGCCGATCTCTACTACACCGGCTTCGGCCTGCGCGGTCTGGCGGCGCTGGACGCCCTGACGCCTGACATCGCCGGCCGCGCGGCCGGCTATCTCCGCGCCAGTCTCGGCGGTCAGGCCAATGTCGTCGATTTCTATTCGCTCCTCTATTCCTGTCTGCTGCTGCAAGCCTCGGCCGGCATCGACATCCTCTCGGACAGCCCGCCGGACTGGCCGGATCGAGTGGCGGCGACGCTGGAGACGTTTCGCACAGCCGATGGCGGCTACGCCAAGATGCCGAACCATCCCGGCGGCGGCTCGACCTATCACAGCTTCCTGGTCGGACTCTGTTATGAGGTTCTGGGCCGTTCGCTTCCCGATCCGGACGCGATCGAGAAGTTTGTCCTGTCGCGGCGGCGCGACGATGGCGGCTTTGTCGAGGTGGCGCCGATGCGCCGCAGCGGCACCAATCCAACAGCAGCCGCGATTGGTCTGCTGCAGCTCATTGGCCGCCCACCGTCGGGCGAACTGCGCGACTCTCTCATCGAGTTGCTGCTGGAGGCGCTGTCGGATGAGGGCGGGCTGCGAGCGAATGCGCGCGTGCCGGTGGCCGACCTGCTCTCGACGTTCACGGGCCTGTGGACGCTGGAGCAACTCGGCGCGCTCGATCGGATCGATGCAGCGGCGGCCCGCGCTTATGTTGAGGAACTCGAAGTGGACGGGGGCGGCTTTCACGGCGGCGTTTGGGACGATGGCACCGACGTTGAATACACTTTCTACGGACTTGGCGTTCTGGCGCTCATGAGCGCCGGCGCGAACCTGTAGCGGCTTGCGGTTGAACCACTCACTTCACTTGGGCAGACGGAAAGATTTCGCTGTTTCGTCGTCGGACAAACGCCATTCCTTGTCCACGTCGCGATGTGGACAGCAGGGAGGAATTCAAAAACGAAACTGGAACACAACGATCAAGATCGTCAAGAGGATGCACGCTACGAAGAAGATAGCATAGATACTCGTTCCGTTGGGTCCACGCGCAAACGGGAGTGTGGATTCCTTGAGAAACCTCCGAAGGACAAGCCTTGCCTCAAGGTTCGGCCGCGGCCTTCTTTTTACGCCTCTTTCGGGATCTTGTGGTTCAACGCCGTTTTCTTGTGGATCAGGCTTTCTGAACGTCCGATGCCGCCATTCAATCTCATCGCTGACTTCTTCGTAAAGGATAGTCCCAAGGGCCACTCTCTTCTCCCAGCAAAACAAGATAACCAGGCCCAGGAATGGCAAGCTCAACACCATCGCGAACACCATCGGGAACACTGAGGTCCCCCCGTCTTGCGGTCCAGAAAATTGAGGGGTGAAAAAAAACCGTGCCAGGGAGGAGAATGTCAGCGTCGCAAGTGAGGCGAAGGCGAACACCAAGATTCTCGCTCCCATCAGCCGAAGGCTTTCTGAGTACTCTTCAATCTGCTTCAGCGCCCGGTCAATGTCTTCCCTGCTTGTAAAGGAGCGGTACTGGATGCGCTCCTCCCCAGCGGGTTGAATCGGTTCGTCGGACATTTCATGACTCCTACTGGCTCACGCCGGATAGTTGAAGTAAACAAGCGAGCAGGTTCACTCGAAACGCTGCCTTGTTATGATCTCCAAACCTCCCGCTCGTCTTGGTGCCATAAAAAGGTTCGATGACAGAGCAATAGGGTACGAGCGTGTGATTCGACTGGAAAGACCCGAGCG
>JBBSDR010000120.1:0-10266 GCA_038240465.1 Gemmatales bacterium | reverse complement strand
GCCCCTTGCGATAAAGCCGCTCGGTCTGCGGTGCCCCTGAGACCGGCTCGTGCATCAGGAGTTGGGGAGACTGGCCAGGACCAATGACGAGCAGATCGGATCGTTCGTCGCGATCCACGTCAAGGACGACTGCCCCGTTCCATGTCCCGGGTGGCAGAAGCGATTCCGGCAGAGACTCGCGCCGGAAACGCAGGAGGCGGTCATTAAGGACCAGAGAGGCGGGCTTACTATCGGAGAAGAGAAGCAGATCGAGGTCGAGATCGAGATCCACATCGCTCAGGCCAAATCCCGCCACGGGGAAAGCTGTCTCGAAGGCCGGGCGATGGAGAGGGACGAAGCTGGGAGACAGGGGAGGTGAGTCATTGGGGGTCAAGACTGGAAAAGCCTCACCATTGTTCGCGAACAACAGAAGTCCCGAAGCCTTCAACTCTCCTTTCCCTGCAAGCAGCGCCAGCGCTGTCTCGGGCGAATCTCCCCAGTTGGCGATCACAAGATCGAGGTCCCCATCCTGATCGAGATCGACAAACAGTGATCCCAGGGAGACGCCCTTGATCTTGTCCAGGCCAGCTTTCCCTGTGACGTTCTCGAATGTCCCATCGCGCTTGTTGCGATAAAGCCGCACTCCATCCACTCCGGTCAGGAGTAAATCAGAATAGCCGTCATTGTCAAAGTCAGCGACCGAGCAGCCAAGGCTGATGTGAGAGGTCAGGAGGCCGGCTTGCCGGGTTCGGTCCACGAACTTGCCAGACCCTTCATTGTGGAGGAGCAGATTGCCAGGCTTCCCATCGCGAACGACAGCTCCCAGCAAGAGGATGTCGAGCTTGCCGTCTCGATCGTAATCGAGCAGCACCATGACTCCTCCAAACCGCCGCCGTACAACCTGGACAAGTTCCTTCACCGCACCATCTTCGAAATCGGAAGTCCTGACCCAGCGCGTGTTCAACTCCAGTTCCACCGTAAAGTTTTCAAGAGGAAGAAATAGCGGCGGCGGGGCCGTCTTCTGCGTTTCGTTCGACGGGAAACGTCCGATGGCCGTTCCGTATCGTCCCAGCTCGGAATAGCGGTCTCGGGAGCTGTTGTAGAGGTCTAACTTATTGATCTTCAAAAAATCGTCGCTCATGCGTTGGCGCTCGGCATCGGACAACTCCTGGAGAACGTGGGAGTTGTTGAAATACGCATAGACGGCGCTCCCGAGGTATGGGTCCGCCTTCGTGGCCCGGAGAAAATAGTCCGCCGCGCGCTTTGGTTCGTTCGCGTTGAGCGTCTGACCGAGGCGGAACAAAGCCTGAGGATCCTCTGGGTCCAGTTCCACCGCCTTCTCGAAATGAGGACGGGCCTTGGGAATGTCGCCCAGGGTCAGATAGATGACCCCCAACCCGTAATGGGCGTAGACGAGCCAGCGTGGATCCGTTTCACTCTTCAGAACACCCTGATAGATCTGGATCGCTCGGCCGAACAGGGTCCTCCGCAGCCGGCTCAGTTCTTTTCCGTCCTCCGTGGTGATTCCTCCCTGATTCAACAAGGCGAGGGCAAGGTTGATTTTTGCCGGAATCCAATCGGGCGCCTCGTGCGCGGCTTCTTCAAACGCTGGCACCGCCAGTGCGTAATCGAAGTGGTCCATGTGGCCGACGCCGCGGGTATTCGCTTCCATCGCCGCGCTCATATCAGCCCCAGGACCACTCAGCCAGCGCCCCGCAAAGAACGCCCCCACTCCGACGACGATCAGCAACAAAAGCACGAGCAACAATCGCCGCGACACACGCGCGGGTTTCGTCTCGCTGGTCATGACCGATACCTCTCGAATCGAGGACGAAATGAAGGATGAATATTTGCGTTATCGGCTCAGCCGCTCGCGGCCCGTTTCGATGGCGCGATCGTTGTTCTCGATGCTCAACTGCTTCGCGCCACCGGCCAGACCGCCCGGGTAGATCGACTGACGATAGCCGGTGTAGCTCTCCGTCCGCAGATGCGCCAGCATGTGATGGCCGCGGCGCCGCGCACGCTCTTCGCGCAGCACACCGATGTCGATCGGCGCGACGACGATCTTCTCGCCCGGTCCCGGATCGGCCTGCGCCAGAATGCGGCCATCGAAATCGACGACCATGCTGCCGCCGGGCCAGGAGAAGGGCGGATAATACTCCGCCCGCGCGCCCTGGTTTGCGGCCACGACGTAGGCGATGTTCTCCAGCGCTCGACAGCGATTGACGATGGTCCACCAGTCCATCGGCGGCGTCGCGCCCCACGGGTCCATGTAGGCCGAGATGCGCACCAGCACTTCCGCGCCGTTGAGGGCCAACTGCCGGATCGCCTCGGGAAAGAGCCAGTCGTAACACGTCGCCACGCCGATGCGGCCAATCTCCGTCTCGGCCACGGGATAAAGCGGCTCGCTGTAGTCGCTGATGTCGTGCGGGCTGGCGTGGACCTCCCAGGGAATCCACGGATGCACCTTGCGATAACGGCTGAGAAGGCCATCCGGACCGATCAGACACGTCGTGTTAAACACATGGCCGGGATACTTCGCATCGACCTCGAGAAAGCTGGCCGTCTGGATGTAGACGTTATGCTGTTTCGCCTTGTGATGATAGCGCTCTGTATGCTCGTTCGGGATCGAGACGGCGAGCCGATCGATCAGTTCCTCGACCGTGAAATAGATCGGCGCCGCATGGCCGAACTCGGGAAAGGCCAGCAGCCGAACGTCGCCGAACGGAGCATAGCCAAGGACCGCGCCGTCGATCATCGCCAGCATGCGCTCGACCTGGCGCGGGATCTCCGCCCGCGTCCGCGGATTGGGCAGATCGGTCTGGCAGGCGGCGGCGAGATAGCGCGGCGGAGCAGTCATGAGGCGTTCCAAGTGGCGGCGAGTATTCCGTTGCAGTTCTTACGCAAATCGACGAGCAAAGGATCACGCTGGCCGCACGACTATAATAGGCCCGATGACCGATCCCGCAACTCGAGGCGCACCATGTCCATGAAAACGCTCCTGCTGTCTGGCCTGCTAATTTGCCTGGCTGTCTCCAGCAGTCACGCCCAGAACGACAAGGCCGACCGCAACCGGGCTTTTATCGCCGTCGAAAGGCTGCACGGCGAGGTCCATTCGCTTGCCGGCGACGATGGCAAGGTGGCCTATGCGGTGACCTTCAACGGCAACCTCGATCTCGACGACGCCGACCTGAGTTTTGTGGCCTCTTTTCCCGGTCTCGCGGTCCTGTCGCTCAACAACACCGCACTGGGCGACAAGGCCCTCCAGCACATCAAGGGAGCGGCCGGGTTGCGCGGACTGTATCTCAACGGCACGCGCATTACCGACGCCGGCCTCGCTCAGCTTTCGGGCCTGCGCGAACTGACCGCCCTGACGTTCGCCTACACGGCCATTACCGACAAGGGACTCGAACACCTCAAGGACCTGACCGCCTTGCAACTCCTCTCGCTCCATCGCACCCGAGTCAGCGATGCCGGCCTGGAGATCGTCAGGAGATTCGGGAACCTGCGTCAACTGTATCTCGGCGGTCTTCAGTTGAGTGAGAAGGGCTTCGAGCAGATCAGCGGTCTGAAGAAACTGACCCTTCTGGACCTCTATCGCGCTGATTTTGCCGAGGAAGCCATTGCCAAGCTCGTGCCGCTGGCGGCCCTGGAAGAACTGAACCTGACCGAGACGAAGACGGGCGACTTCGCGTCGATCGCTTTGTCTGCGATGACCAGTCTCCGCGTCCTTCAGGCCAGCCAGACGCTCCTGACCGATCAGGCCCTCGGCCGGCTGCACCGTCTGAAGGACCTTCGCAGTCTCGAACTATACGGTTGCAAGGTCGCGGATCGCGGTCTCGAAGCGCTGGCCCGCCTCGACTCCCTGGCGACGTTGAGCCTCAGCCAGACAGGCGTCACCGACAGGGGGCTGTCTGTCCTGCGCAAGATGAAGGCCTTGACGGCCCTCGACCTGAGCGGCTGCGCCATCACCGACAAGGGGGCCGAGACCCTGGCCGGACTCGATCGGCTGGAGGTCCTGTCGCTCAATCACACCGAGGTTGGCGACGAGGGGCTGAAGGAGTTGGCGAAGTTGAAAAACCTGCGCTCCCTGAGCCTGTTCCGCACGCGCGTCACCGACAAGGGGCTGGGATACCTGGCCAAGGAGCTGAAGGCGGTCGCCTCGGCGCTGGGCGATCTGCGTATTGGCCCGGACGGCATCAGCGACAAGGGCGTTGCTCAACTCGTGAGCGTGCGTCCCTTCTTGCACATTACTCGATGAAGAAATCCGAAAAAAGGCGCTGAAATTTGAAGAAGTGCCGATCGTGAGGTATACTCTGGTGGGCGGATTACGGCCCCTTTCATCCGCTCATCACGAGGCCAAGACCCATGAGCAACGAAGAGACGCCGGAATCCGACGCCGAACGTCGCCATGCCAACGACCGCCGCAAACGGGTCATCCCCGTCGCGGTCGAGCGCCGCAGCGGCAAGGACCGTCGCGCGGAACGTGGCGAACGTCGTACTCGAGTCGATCCGACCACCTGCGAACGCGATTACAACGACGAAGAAATCGACTTCATGAAGGCGATGGACCTGTACAAGCGTTGCAATCGCCGGCCATTCCCGACGTGGAGTGAAGTCCTCGAAGTGCTGCGCGCCCTGGGCTATCGCCTGGTCGAGAAGCCGACTGCGCTGCCCGGACTGCCCATCACGCCTCAACCTTGATCGGCGCTGCAAACTGCGATTGCCACGCTTCTTGCTTTCCTGCTACCCTCTCGATTCTGAATCGGCGGAAGCAGGTTTCCAGCAGGGAGGCGAAGGTGATCGCAACGCGCGCCGGGGGTAAGGCCCCTCGAATCTTCTTCAGCGTCGGCGAACCCAGCGGCGACCTGCACGGCGCCAATCTCATTCGCGCGCTGCGCCAGTCTTCTCCCGACATTCTCTGCGAGGGCTTCGGCGGCGAGCGCATGGAGGAGGCGGGTTGCCGGCTTCTGTATCCGCTCAGCCAGCATTCCGTTGTCGGCTTCCTTCGCGTCCTGTTGCAGATCCGCCAGTTCGTCCGTCTGGTCAATCAGGCGACCGATCATCTGCGCCGGCATCGTCCGGATGCGGTCGTCCTCATCGATTATCCGGGCTTCAACTGGTGGATGGCGCGCCGGGCCAAGGCGCTGGGCATTCCGGTCTTCTACTTCGTGCCGCCGCAGATCTGGGCCTGGGCAAGCTGGCGCGTCAACAAGATGCGGCGCTTCGTCGATCACGTTCTTTGCACACTGCCCTTCGAGCGTCCCTGGTATAACGCCCGCGGCATCGACTCCCCCTACATCGGCCATCCCTACTTCGACGCTCTCGAGCAGCAGACACTCGACGCGAATTTCGTCGCCGTTCAGCAAGCCCGCCGCGAGCCGATCGTCGCCCTCCTGCCCGGTTCACGGCGTCAAGAGGTGGAGAACAACTTCAGCAGCCAGCTTCGGGCTGTCGCGCATATCCTGCAACAGTATCCCCAGTGCCGCTTCCTCACGGCCTGTTTCAAGCGCGAGCATGCGGACCATATCGCCGCCGTGCTGCGCAAGGACTTTCCCGCCCCGGAGCGTCACGACGAGGGAACGCTTGAAAGGGGATATCGTGGAGCCTGGTCGCTGCCGGTCGAGTTATGCGTCGGACGAACGGCGGAGATCATCCACCTGGCACATAGCTGCATCGCCGTGTCGGGATCGGTGAGCCTGGAATTGCTGTTCGCCCAGAAGCCGGCCGTGATTCTCTATCGGGGTTCCGTCGCTGCAGTGTTTCTCTATCACCTGGTCCGCAACGTCAAGCAGATCAGTCTCGTCAACCTGCTGGCGAACCGGCCACTGTATCCGGAGTTTGTCGGTCATCGCTGTCCGGGCGTGGCCATGGGCGAGCGCGTTCTGAGCTGGCTGCGCGAACCGCAAACGCATGCGAAGTTGCGTCAAGAACTGGCGGAATTGTGCGCGGAAGTGGGGCAGCCGGGAGCGTGTGTTCGCGCCGCGGAGTACATCCTTTCGACGCTGGAACACCCTCTTGCCGCTTGCGGCTTAGCGGGAAAGACCGCTAAGCCGCAAGCGGCAAGAAAAGGTCAATAGCGGACGCCGAGGCTGACCATCAGGTTGAAGCCGCCGAACTGCGACTTGTTCTGGATCTGCAACACGTCCGACCAGGTATAGTCCAACTCGCCGCGAATGCCGCCGAAGAAGGTGCAGCAGCCGTACGGGATGTCCACGTCCGTATGAATCGAGCCGAAGATGCCGCCGATGGTGTCAGTGAAATGGCGGAAGTTGACGATGTCCGCCCGGTCCGTACCGTAACGGCCGCCGCCATCAATGCCGACGCGCCACTTCGCGCCCTCGCCGTCGCGCGTTCCGCGGGCCGATCCGAATAGATACCATTCCCGTCCCGGCCCCAGATTGACGAACGTCCGGTTCAAGCCGTGGATTTCCGCCCGCAGACTGGGAATGGTCAGCCGGCCGCCCTGCGGGTTGCGAACGCTGACGTTGAACAGATTGATCTGGACCTTCTGGGCCTCGGCGTTGTGGATGTTGAGCAGGCCAAGATCCAGTGTCCAGGCCGCATCGCCCCGGTCGTTGAACAGCAGCGCTCTGCCGCCGCCCTCAATGGCCCAGCCGGTGTCAAGCGCCCTCTCGAGCTGGCCGCCACCAAACGGGAACGAGAGGCCCGAGCGCAGGTAGAGTTCGGTCATCAGCGGCGTGTGATTGCCGATCGGCCCGCAGCAGTCCGGATCGGTGCCGACAATCCACTGCGACAGCCCGGGTGAAGGTTTCGCGGTCGATGTCAGCGGGGCCGATACGTTGACGAGAGGCGGCGGCTGCCCGGGTACCATCGAGGGCATGCCGAGGTCCGCCGTCTGGGCGCGAGCGGTTCCCAGGCCGAAACCGACCAGCGACAGACAGCCCAGTCAGACGTACTTCTTGATCATGTCGTCCCTCGCCAAAACAGGAGCGGGCCAGCAGAAGAGGGGCCGCGGATCGCGCCGATACTCTCAATTTGTTATCGGCCAGAAGCTGGGACGGAATTGAGGGAAATATCGGCTGGCGCGATTGTGACGGCCTTGCCGGAGACGTGGGGAAGATTGCGTCGCCGGGCGCGAACAGGTAGGCTGGAGAGAAGGACGTTCGAGCCAGGCCGGGGAAGGCTGCCGATGAACCGCTACGAGATCCGCGACCTCGACGATGCGCGCACGTTTCTGACGCAGGGGCTTTGGCTTCAGCGCGCCGTGCAGCCGACCGCGGCGGCAGTCAGGATCGCCCTCGAATGGGCCATGGAAATCCTCTCTCGGGGCCAGCCCATACCGCCCATCGGCTTCATCGCCGACCTGGGACACGTCGCCTTCGGTACGGACTGGGAGATCAAGGGCAATCGCCAGAAGCTCGCCCTTCCGAATCTGCCGCCCCTGTTGCTGCCGACCTACGAGGACCACGTTCTCGGCAAGATCTATGCCGACTGGACCTTCTCCACGGCCGGCGACGCCCTGCGCCGCTATCGCGAGGGACGGGAGCGAGCGCGCGGCCTGGCCTTCGTCATCACCCAGTTACGCGAGCGGGCCGGGTTCGCCGGCGTCGATTTCAGCCCCGGCGTCATCACCACCTTGCTTGCCGAGTCTCCCGACGATGTCTTGCGGCACGGCTACGAGACACTGCAACGCGACGGACCCGAACCGCACCTGATCGCCCTGTACGAATCGCTTATCACCGCCGCGCGCCGACTGGCCGAGGTGCTGGGACCGGAGGACATTCTCGAACTGCAATCGGGTACGGCGCTCGACGACGAGAGCGATCGCATGGCCTTCCGTCAGGTGGCCCTGGCGGCGTCCCTCCTCGAAGCCAGCCTGCCTCGGCATCGCGTCCGCCCGCTGCCGAGGCGCCAGGAAGTGCCGACGCGCGTCCTTGACGAGGACACCTATCCCGTCGGCGGTTTCTCGTCGATCTCGAATCGCGGCAGCGTCGAGAGCCTGCTGCACTCGCAACTCGCCTACATCGACGAGGAGGAAAAGCCCGACCTGTTCGACATCAAGTTCCTCCGCGACGAACTGCTCTTTTACAGCCGCGACGAGAACCAGTTCCTGCGACGCCGGCGGACCTTCGTCCTGGCCTTCTATCCCGATCTCGTCGAGGAACTCCGCTTCAAGGACGCCGAACTGGACTATCAGCGCGGCATCATGCTGCTCGCCCTGCTCTTCGTCGTCATCCGCAAACTCAGCGACTGGCTCAGCACCGACGCCCTGGTGTTCGATTTCGTTTTCGTCATCCCGGAAGGCCAGCCGCGCATCTTCCCGCTGGACACCGAGTACGAGTTGCTCGTCCGTCTGCTGCGCGAGCAGGCCGCGAACGGCACCGTCGCCTTCGACTTCCTTTTCCTTACGGCTTCGGGGACCATCTCCCAGGGGCAGCGGAACGAAATCGAACAGCTGCAACATGCTCTGCGCGATCGCCTGCCCAAGGGTAGTGCGGTCCGCTTCGCCACGGTATCATCGCTGGACGCAGTCGAGGAGCTGTGTGCGCAACGGGCGCGGCGCAGTCTGTGTCATTGCCTGGCGATGTCAGCCCAGCCGCTCGCCATCGAGCCAGAAGACACCGTCGTCACTCGTCTGCTGCTCGATGGTCCCTCGCCTGCCCTGGGAGCGGGCCGGGAAGCGCCGAGTTTGCCGGAAGGCGCGGAGCCGATGGAACACTGGTGTGGGGCTTTACAACAGATCCTGCAGCGCTGGATCTGACGCCGTTTACGGCTTTGCCTTTTCCTCCCCGAAATTCCCAAAGCTGCCCCCTTCCTCTGGACGATGGAAATGAAGAGCTATCCTCGTTCACCATCGGACCGCCGATCATGCCATCCCCCCCGAAGCGCCAGAGCGTCCGCGCCAGTCGGCGAACGATCGAGTTCGCCCTCTGGCCCTGGTTGCTCGCCGCGCTCTCCGGATGCCAGGCGCCGCCGGCACGCCCGACGACGGAAGGGAGATCGCGCGGACTCACCGTGACCCGCCAGGTCCTTCGGGACACCACGCTTGAACTGGCGACTCACCCCCTCCAAACGACAGCCCAGGTCGGAGAGGGAACCATTGCCGGCTTTAGCCTGGTTGGGCGGGAGTTCCTGGCCAAGCGCTATCTCATCCCCCTGAGCGGCAAAGCTCCTCCACTGGCCGCGGACCGCGAATCTCTCGACGCCTCCCAACTCGACTCCATCCTGGCCCGGCTGACCGGTCGTTCACGCCGTCCTGCTTGCATTCACATGGATGTCGATGGCGAGGAAGCCCTCCGCCGCCTGGAAGACCTCATCAACAAGGCCGAATGCAGTATCGATGTCCTCATGTATCAGTGGGACAGCGATGCCCTGGGCTGGAACCTGGCTCAACGCCTTGCGGAACGCGCGCGCACCCTTCCCAATGTGAATGGCTGCCCGCCAGTGCGCATCCTGGTCGATGGCGGCGGGTCGTTGATCCACGGACCTCCGGGTTCGACGACGAGCGAGGCCATGGAGGTAATCGGCTGGCTGAGCAAGCAGCCCCATGTCGAGGTGTGGCGGACGCGCAATCCGCTGGCTCACTTCGATCATCGCAAGCTCCTCGTCCTCGACAGCCGCATTGCCTGGACGGGAGGACGCAACTTCACGCTGGCATCGTTCTTCGAGTATCACGACGTCTCGTACACTCTCGAAGGGCCGCTGGTGGCTGACATGGCTCGGGGTTTCGAGGAGACCTGGGAACACTCCGGCGGCTTGCCCCGCGCCGCGGCGCCGGAACCCGTGCTGGACGAGGCCGAGGCCAACGCCTGGGGCCGCGTTGTCGGCACCGGCCGCAATCGCCGCGACCTGGCCCGGGTGCTCTATCGCGCCATCGATCAGTCGCTCCACCACGTTTATCTGGAGAACCCCTACTTCACCGACAGTCTGCTGTGGTGCAAACTGGCGAAGGCGCGAAAACGCGGTGCCGACGTGCGTATCGTTTTCGCCCAGGACAGTCAGAGCGAGGTGATCGACCGGGCGACGCGCGTGACGGCCAATCGGTTGCTGCGCCTCGGCGTGCGCGTCTACATGTATCCCAGCACGACGCACGTCAAGGCGGCGAGCGTCGATTCGCGCTGGGCGTACCTGGGTACGGGCAATTTCGACAAACTCAGTTTGCGCCGCAACAACGAAGTAGGTGTGGCCATCAGCGCCGGCCCACTGATCGACGAGGTGGAGCAGCGTGTATTCCGGGCAGACTTCCGCCCGAGCTGGGAACTGAAGGAACCCCTCGACGTGAACCTGGGTGACTATCTGTGCGAGGCGATCGCGAACCTGGTG
>JBBSDR010000119.1:0-10298 GCA_038240465.1 Gemmatales bacterium | reverse complement strand
TCTGTCTCCCGTTCGTCAAACTCCTGGGGCCAGTCGCTCTCGCCATCGTCGAGGAGGAACGTCAGAACGTCGATGCGCTGGTCGAGGGCGTACTGATATTCCTGCTGCGTGATGGAGAGAGTCTCTCCGTCGGCAACGAAGCCCTTGCGAAAGGCGACGAGCAGAATGCACAGGGTGCAATCCTTCATGCGCTCCAGACAGAAAGTCTTCGGTTCGTCGGCAGCGGCCGACCAATCCTCCATCGGATCGACGTGCAGTCCACCGCCGCGCAAAAGCGCGATGGCGCGGGCGCGATGGGGTTTCAGATCGGTGAAGGTGGAGGAAACGAATGCTTTCAGCGTGGGGGCAGTCATGGATGGGACCGGAGCAGGAATCGAACGCACATCTCCTGCGCCACATTAACGCATTGGAGGTGAAAAGCAAGAGCCGGCTTCTTGCCGCTTGCGGCGTGGCGATCTTGCCCGCCACGCCGCGAGCCTGCGAAAATTGGACCACCTCGTGAACCTGAGTTAAGGTTGAGGCAGACAAAGGGGCGAGCAGGTTGCGCTGTGGTGGCAGTGCGCCGGTTCCGCCCGCCGCGATTGCAGGACTGCTCGATGCTCTCGACCAAGAAGCCGGACCTCGAACCGCTGCCGGGTTATCACCTTGTCGAACCGTTAGGCAAAGGCGGCTTCGGCGAAGTGTGGAAATGCGTCGCGCCCGGCGGCCTGTTCAAGGTCGCCCTTACCGCGCCGGAGAAATCGGGTCTGCTGCTGACCAGGCCCCAACTGGAGGTCAAGGCCACGGCCAGCAGCGTCGGCGATCATCCTGTTACCGCCCTGCGTCTGCTCGTGGATGGCCGGCCTTATCAGGGAGAAGGAGGAGTCCGCAAGATTGCCGAGCCGAAGCTGGGCAAGGTCGAGGACTCCTGGACCGTCAAACTCGATCCCGGCAAGCACACCCGCGCTGTGCAGGCAGAAAGCGCCGCTAGCCAAGCGGTGTCGGAAGCGGTCGAGGTCTTCGGAGAGGGGACACGCTGGCTGGGCAAGACCTCCGAGACGCTCCCCGACAAGACCGACGCGAGCGAGTTGCCGAGCCTGTATGTGCTGTCGGTGGGCATCTCCGCCTACAAGGGCGATCTCAAACTGAACTGTGCCGCCAAGGACGCTGAGGCACTGGCCAAGGTCGTGCGCGAGAAAAGCAAGACGTTGTACCGCCAGGTTGAGGTCAAACTCATTACCGACGACAAGGTCACACGCCGCGAGATCCTGCAAGGTCTCACCTGGCTCCGCAAGCAGATGACCCAGCGCGACGTGGGCGTGATCTTCTTCGCCGGCTCGGCGCCAAGGATTCCGACAGTAGCTTTTACCTGCTTCCCGTCGATGGCGACCCGGAGGACCTGCTCACGACAGCAGTCCCGGGCGAGCAGATCAAGCGGACGCTGGCAGCGGTGCCGGGCAAGATCATGATGCTGCTTGACACCTGCCATGCCGGGGCGGCCGGCGGCGGCGAGAAGCGGCGGGTGGCGACGTCGCTGACCGATGACCTGGTGCGCGACCTGGTGACGGACGATTATGGCGTGATCGTGATGTGTTCGTCGATGGGACGAGAGTATTCACTGGAGATCGCGAAAGTGGAGCACGGTTACTTCACGCTGGCGTTGACGGAGGGCCTGTCGGGCAAGGCGGCGAACAAGGAAGGCGTGGTCTACCTGCACAAACTGGACGCCTACGTGACCGACCGGGTGAAGGAACTGAGCAAGGGTCCGCAGCATCCCGTCACGGCCAAGCCGGCGACCCTCCGCTCGTTTCCCCTCTCCAAACCGTGAGGCCGAGCAAGTGCTGCGCGAAAGCTCCGAGGCCCTTGAAAGGAACTCCCCATGCGACGCTACACCTTGGTAGTTGTTCTCCTGGGTCTGCCAGCCCTCACCCTGGCATAGGAGAAGGCGGACAAGCCCATCCTGGTACTCAACGACGGTGGGCATACCGCCCCCATCCGTGGGGTCATGGTCACGCCCGACGGCTCGCAGCTTATTTCCGTCGGCGGGGACAACTCCATACGCTCCTGGAGTGTCAAGTCAGGGGAGGCGCTTTAAGTGATGCGGCTGCCGATCATCCCAGGGCAAGCCAAGCTTGTCTTCAGTTGGTGCGCTCTCTCCAGACGGTCGAATTCTGGCAGTTCCCCGCCCGGGTCCGCAGGAAGGGGATTTCTGGATCAACCTGATCGAGAGGAAAAGCGGCAAGGTCCAACGCTTCCTCAAGATCGGCTTTCCCTCACTTCGTGCCCTGGCGGGGCAGCCAGGGGCCTTCCCGGGCCTTCTGCAAATGACGTCGCGCTGACCAGCATCAGAAGCTACTCGGTAGATAAATCAAAAACCAGTTTTTACTATTTGCCCGACCAGCTCTGCTCTTGATGCTTGCAGCGGACCGAAGCACCAGACTATTGCCCGCCATGAAAGGGAACCCGATCAGTCCCCGGCAGGGTGCGAGACGGGCAGTGATGCCAAAGCTCTTGGGACGGCCCCATCCGATGGAATGTCTGCCCGGTCACGGCGAGCTGACCCGGAACGTACAATGACCTCCGTTCACCGCAACAGGGGAAGGGAACGACCATGATCGAGCGTGAGTTGGGTAGGAGCGGCCTCAAGGTGTCGGCGATCGGCCTCGGCTGCATGGGCATGAGCGAGTTTACGACCCGAGCCAGATGAACGATGCCGAGTCGATCCGTGTCATCCATCACTACCTCGACGCCGGCGGCACCTTCCTCGACACGGCCGACATGTATGGAGTCGGGCGCAACGAGGTCCTCGCCGGCAAGGCGATCAAGGGGCGCCGTGACCGGGTCGTGCTAGCGACGAAGTTCGGCAACGTCCGAGGCGCGAGCGGCGAATTCCTTGGGGTCCGTGGGGACCCCCAATACGTGCAGGACCGCTGTGACGCCAGCTTGAAGCGGCTGGGCGTGGACGTGATCGATTTGTACTATCAGCACCGCGTCGATCCGAAAACACCGATCGAGGACACCGTCGGCGCGATGGCACAGCTCGTCCAGGCCGGGAAAGTGCGGTATCTGGGCCTCTCCGAGGCCGCGCCCGCGACGATCCGGCGAGCGACGAAGGTCCACCCGATCACCGCCCTTCAGACGGAGTATTCGCTCTGGAGCCGCGAGGCGGAGGAGGAGATCTTGCCGACGGTGCGAGAACTCGGGATTGGATTCGTCGCCTATAGTCCCCTCGGCCGCGGGTTTCTGACCGGGCAGTTCAGGACGATCGACGATCTGCCGCCCGACGACTACCGCCGTAACGCACCCCGGTTCCAGGGCGAGAACTTCCAGAAGAACCTGGAGCTGGTACAGAAGATCGAGGAGATGGCGGCAGGAAAGGGAGGCTCGCCGGGTCAACTGGCGCTGGCCTGGGTACTCGCTCAGGGAGAAGACATTGTGCCGATCCCCGGCACCAAACGGATCACATATCTGGAAGACAACCTCGGCGCAGCTAGTGTCCGCTTCACGGCGGACGAACTTGCCCAAATTGACGCGATCCTGCCCGCAGGGGCGGCGGCGGGCGAGCGGTATCACGCCCAGGCGATGAAGGCGATTGATCAGTGAAGTTTCTGGAGATCTCTCATGTGGACCCGTGTTGTTTCGTGTCTGGTTGTGCTTCTCCTTACCCTCCCCGGATTCGTCCGCAGCGAGGACGGGGAGCCGGGCAAGGTTCGTGTGCTGCTGCTGGGCGACAGCACCGTCATCGGCAGCGTCTGTCGGGCAGTGCAGCCGAAAGCCGACCACCTGGAGGACGTGGTTCGTAAACTCCTGGCGAGCGATCCCGATTTGCCGCCGGTGGAAGTGATCAACCGCGGCCAGGATGGCGACACGGTCCACCGCCTGCTCGCGAGCCGCTATGAGAAAGATGTCGCGAAGCAGGCACCGTTCGACTTCATTTTCCTCCGCTATGGTCTCAACGACGTGGGGCAGCTCAAGGAGTTCAAGACGGAGTTCCCCGCCAACTACAAGAAACTGATCGCCCGGATCAGGGCCGATCATCCGAAGGCCGAGATCGTACTCGAAACCGTCATCCCGTACCTCGGCGAGGAAAAGGACGAAACGATCAACGAGCAGGTGCGCGCGGTTGCGGAAGCCGAGAAGCTGCCCCCTCCTCGATCAGCACGCGCCGTACGCTGCCGAGCTGAAGCACGGACAAAACATGTTGAACTATCGTCGCCTGTCCTTGCAGTCGATCCCCAAAAAGTACCACGCCCTGATCCCGCCCGAGGCGATCAAGGTCGGGAGCGTCCAGATCATGGATAACGTCCTTGATGCGCACCTGCGGGATGTGCCGGGCTGGTTCCGGGACCGGCACCCGAACCTCGCCGGCTACCAGGTCATCGGCAAGCAACTGGCCGGCTACGTCTCGCCGCGGCTTCGCCACAAGGCGAAGACAAACGAAAAGTGAGCCGCGGTAAGCAGGACAGTCTGCCCTGCGTTGCCTCGCGAATCTCTCGCGACGGGTGATCCTCACTGACCTCTTCCGACGTTTCTCAGGGTGGTGCACCATGTTGAAGCAGTGGCACTGGCGTTTCTGTGTGCTGATGATCCTCGGCACAAGTATCGTGACTGCCTGGTCCGTGGACGCGGCGGACGATCTGGCCAAAGTACCTCCACCGGAGGGGCTGGTCGCCAGGGACATCGCCGCTTCGCCTGCCACAGTCGTCTGTTTCCTCGAAGGGCCTGCCGTCGATGCCGCGGGGAATGTGTTCTTCAGCGACATCGCGGGCAACCGCATCCTGAAAATGGATCCCAAGGGGGCTGTCTCGGTATTCCGTGCCGACAGCGGCCGGACCAACGGCAACTGTTTCGATGCCCAGGGCCGACTGATCAGTTGCGAGGGGAGCGAGCAGGGACCCGGCCGCCGCCGCATCGTTCGCACGGACATGAAGAGCGGGGAGGTCACCGTGCTGACCGAGAAGTACGAGGGCAAGCGTTACAACAGTCCCAACGACTGCTGCGTCGATGGCAAGGGACGCATCTGGTTCACCGACCCCCGCTACGGTGCCGACCGCAGCGATCTGGAGATGGACGTCGAGGGCGTCTATCGCATCGACGCAGAGGGCAAGGTGAAACGGATGCTCACGCAGAAGGAGATCCACCGGCCCAACGGCATCGCCGTCTCCCCCGATGACAGGACGCTCTATGTGATCGACAGTCATCCCAGGATCGGCGGCAACCGCAAGATCTGGGCGTTCGATCTGGCGGCAGACGGATCGCTGTCGAGGCAGCGCGTGGTCTACGACTTTGGCAAGGGCCGCGGCGGCGACGGCATGAAGGTGGACACGAAGGGGAACCTGTGGGTGGCCGCCGGGATCAACAAGGCCCGCGGCAACGCCGGCGAATCACTGGACGTCACCGCCGGCGTCTACGTCATCTCGTCAGAGGGCAAACTGCTCGGCCGCATTCCCATCCCGGAGGACCTCCTCACCAACCTGGCGTTCGGGGGACCGGAACGCAAGACCCTCTTCGTGACAGCGGGCAAGACGGTCTACCGCTTCCCCGTCAAGGTTTCCGGATTTGCTGCGTATCCGCCACTGCGGCCCTGAAGGGAACTGCGCACTCTCAGCGTGCGGAATGTCGGCTCATTCGCATTTGCCCGTCGATGAGCTGGTTGCCTTCCGCTTCGACTTTCCGGGGTGGATGCGGACGCACGATCAGCGCAGGCGAGACCTCAACGCGGCGATGGCGCAAGGCGAGCAAACGCCTCATTTCGCCAAGCAGTTTGGAGTATCGACGAGCCGCATTAGCGAGCTGCGCCGCGAGTTCATGGTCGGTGGCTGGTGTTCCGGGGGTTACAATCGTGCGATGGAAACTTCGCCAGCCGGCCATCCTCAGGGAGTTCGCAATTATGTTCTGCACGCACCGCACGTTCCTCGTTCTCCTCGCGATAGGATACTGCGCGCGTCGGTCTTATCGACCGAGGGGAAACGATGGGACGTAACCGACAGGCGGTTCATCGGCGTTTTCTCCCGTCGTGCAGATTGGAGATGTCCAGCTCCACGCGCTTCAACCGCACGGCGTTTTGCGTGCGACCGATCATCGCGGCAATCTGAGCGACTGAACCCGTTCCCAGCAAGGCGAGTTCCTCCGCTGTCCAGAGCGGCGCGTTGTTCCCCGGACCGATGTGCTGTCCCAGGTTCAGTTCAAGAGCGATCCGCCGCTTTGCTTCCCGTTCTTCTTCGCTGAACTCGCGTTGCTTCACGACGTCCGCGCCGGCCTGGATCAGTCGCTGACTGCCTTCCGGCTGCACCCCGCCCACTTCGAGAGCCTTGCGCCACTTCCAGACGGAGTTATGCGACGCGCCCCACCAGTGTTTGATAGCCGTGGCGGATTCGTGAAGGATGGCGCGGGCCAGTGCGGACTCGACGAGGATGCCTGAGCCGCCGCCGTGCGTTTCGAGAGCGAGGCAGCGCGGCCAGGGGATGAGCGCATTCGTCCAGCCGGTGATGATGACGTCACGGTCGCGAAAGAGACAGAAGGCGCGATCGCTTTTGCGGAGAGCTGGCGCCCGAGAGGGCCGAAGAGAAGACAGATGCGGCCGGCGTTGGTCATGGGCTAAATCAGTGGCCTCTGAACGGCCAGTGGGCGTTGCGCCATCGTCTCGCTGTTCGCGGTGGTGTAAAGCATCGTCGTGGTTTCAATGGCCTCTGAACGGCCAAACCATTTTGCGCCCCGTCAACATCGCGGCGCGGACTCACTTCCACAAGGCGTTTCAATGGCCTCTCATCGGCCAGAGCGTGATACTCGCCTCAGCGCGTCCGCCTGTCAAGGATTGTCTGCCTCGCCAGCTTCCCCCAGGTCGTGCGTCTGGATGCGGCCAAGATTCGCACGCTTCACATCCTCGATCATCGCATCATGCTTCGCCCTGTCGAAACCCCAACCCTGCAAGGTCTCCCACACACGCCGTTCTCGTTCCGCTCGTACCGCGCAACGCATAGCGGGGTCTTGTGGCAGTTCGGCCATGTGGAGAGAAGCGTCGCGGATTGCGAAGAGCCAGACATGGACCAGTTCGTGGCCTATCGGTATCCCGAGCCATTGAGGATCGGGAAAGGTGAAGACGCGCGCAGGGTTGAAGTATAGGTATCGTCCGTACAAGTGAGCAGCGCCGACTCCTGGCTGCCAAGACTCATGCCATTCAAGGAATACGCTGCCGGTCGGCTATCCTCCATCCCTCCAATACTCGATCAATGTGCGGTGGGCCGCCTCGGCGAAGGAGTAGCCTTTGCCGGTGACGAGTTGGACCGCCGCGATCTTGAACTCGTTCGTAAATGTGCGTCGTGCTTTTGCCATGGTGGACCCCCAGATAAGAGTTAGTTTACACGCTTATCTGGGGGTCCACCATTCGTGGGAGGTTCAGTCCATCAGCCCGCGGCTAGTGAACCCGGCCCCCCTCTACGATGCCCTCACTGACTCATTTCCTCTCGCCTGACTTCTTGCCCTCCAGATCGGCGACCAGCTTCTTGAAGTCGTCTCTGGACCGCAGCGAGTCGAGATGGGTGTCCTTCTTCATGCGTTCAACCTTGGTCGCGTCCTTGAACAGACCGGCTTCGCGGGCTTGGATCATTAGTTCGACGGCACGGGCGGCGTACTGGTCCGACAACACAGGGTTGTTCTTGAAGAAGCCAGACATCAACGCACAGATGCGGCCCGCATCGAAGACCGCAGCCCCTTTTGCTCCTTTGACTTCTGCCAGGGCGACCGCATCGGAGACAATCTTGGGATCATCGCCCTTCTTTGTCTGGGCCTGGGCAAGGCGACGCCAGAGCCGAAACCGGGGACCGTCTGCCCCCTTCTCCAGTTCGATGACGCGATCCCAGTCCTTGACCGAGTCGGCCCACCGGGCGAGCTTCATCAAAGCCTCTGCCCGGTCCCGGTGTGCGTCGAGGAGGTAGTTCCGGGAGGTTACCGATTGCGGCTCGTCGCCAAACGTCGCCCGCAACTTGGTAATCGCTCTGCCGTACCACTCCAGGGCGGCTTCCGGCTTACCGTCATCCCGTCTCAAATTCCCCATGTTGTCACAAATCAGCCCGAATTGGAGGGCATAGTCACGGACGGCGGGAAAGTCCTTCATCAGTTTCTCGTTGATGGCCAGAGCCTGCCGGTAGTACACCTCGCTCTCTTCAATCTTACCCCTCAAGGATAGTTCATAGCCCAGGTTGTGGTGACACCAGGCCACGTCCTGACGGTAATCGGGTATTGCGGGGAAATCGTGGACCAGTCTCTCGCGGATGGCGAGGCACTTCCGGTAGGCGTCCTCCGCTTCCTTGTGCCGGCCTGTATCTGACAGGAGAAGACCCAGGTTCAGGTGAGTTTGAGCAACAGCACTGCCGTATGCGAGGACGGCAGGGAAGTCGTTGATGAGCTTCTCGTTTATGGCCAAACTCTTCCGGTAGGCGTCCTCGGCCTCGTTGCTCTGCCCCCTGGCCTGAAGCAGAAAGCCCAGGGTGTTGTGGCTTCCGGCCAGGTCACTGCGGTATTGAGGGACGGCGGGGAAGTCGGCGGCGAGCTTCTCAACGATGGCCAGACCCTTCCGGTAGGCGTCCTCGGCCTCCTTGTCCTGACCCCTTGCCTGGAGCAGACCGCCCAGAGTGGTGTGGCTTGCGGACAGGTCACTGCGGTGTTCGGGGACTGCGGGGAAGTCGTTAGCGAGTTTGTCGCGGATGGCCAGGCTCTTACGGCAGACCTCCTCGGCTTCCTTCTCTTGTCCTCTGGCCTCCAACAGGTGGACCAGGTTGGTAAGGCTGTCGGCCAGGTCACTGCGGTGATCGGGGACGGCGGGAAACTCCTGGGTGAGTTTCTCGCGCACGGCCAGGCTCTTCCGGTAGACCTCCTCGGCCTCCTTGTCCTGACCCCTGTCTGAGAGCAGATTGCCGAAGTTGCTCTGACAGAGGGCCAGTTTACTGCGGAACTCAGGGACGGTGGGGAAGTCGTTGACGAGCTTGTCGCGGATAGCCAGGCACTTCCGGTAGGCGTCCTCGGCTTCCTTGTCCTGACCCCTTGCCCGCAACAGGAGTGCCAGGTTGGTAAGGGTATTAGCCAGGCCGTTCCGGTAGTCCGTGACGGCGGGGAAGTCGTTGGCGAGCTTCTCGCGGATGGTCAGACTTTTCCGGTAGACCTCCTCGGCTTCCTTGTCCTGCCCCATTTTCCTCAGCAGAGTGCCGAGGTTACTACAGGTATTCGCCAGCTTTTCGCCGTATTTCTTGACGGCAGGGAAATCGTTGGTGAGCTTGTCGCGAACGGCCAGGCTCTTCCGGTAGGCGACCTCCGCTTCCTTGTGCTGCCCCCTGCCCTTCAACAGCCAGCCGAGGTTGTGATGGCTGTCGGCCAGTCCGCTGCGGTATTCGGGGTCGGCGGGGAAGTCATCGACGAGCTTCTCGTATATGGCCAGACCCTTCCGGTAGGCGGCCTCGGCCTCCTTGTCCTGCCCCATGCCTCGCCACAGAACTCCCAAAGCGTTGTGGCTATCGGCCACCTTTTCGCGGTATTCAGGGGTGGCTGAGCGGCTACGGGTGAGTTCCTCGAAGATCGTCCGCATTTGCTGGTAATCCGCGACGGCCTCGGTCGTCTCGCCCATCTCCTCCCGAATGGACCCTAACTGTTCATAAGCCCTGCCACGGTCTGCCTGCACCTCCGGGCCGCTCCCCTCCTGCTCGACGACCTCCTCGTAGAATGGCACCGCCGTCTGCAACAGCTGCTTTCGCAACGAGTAGAAGTCTGCCTGTTTCAGCCTCTCGTCCTTGGCCACATTCGTGCAGTAGTCCTCGACTGCCTTGCGGGCCTTGGCGAGATTGCGGTCGGCCCGCTCTTTCTCAGTCCGCTCCCGCTGGTTGGCGGCTGTAAGCAGCACGGTCGCCGCCGCCAGAGACAATGCGGCCACCGCCATTGCAGCCACCGTCGCAGTCACCTTGATGCGGTGACGGCGCACCCACCGTCCTGCACGCACCAACCACGGTTCACGGTACGCCGCCACCGGCTCATCCGCCAGCCAATGCTCGACCTCGGCCGCCAGAGCTTGTGCGGAGGCATACCGGTCATCGGGCTTGAGTGCCATCGCCTTCAGGCAGACCCCCTCCAGCGCCGCAGGCAACTCTTTCTTGACCCGACGCGGAGGCGGAAAGTCTCCTTGCTGTACCCTTTGCAAAATCGTCCCCACATCATTCCCCTCGAACGGGGTCTTGCCGGTCAAGAGCGAGTAGAGGGTGGCCCCCAGGCTATAAACGTCGCTGGCCGGGCCGAGTAGATCCAGCCGCCCAGCCGCCTGCTCCGGCGGCATGAAC
>JBBSDR010000118.1:0-10298 GCA_038240465.1 Gemmatales bacterium | reverse complement strand
GCGAAGCGAAACGATTCCGGGTATGCAATCCGCGAGGTGTGGCATGCGGCAACAACAGCGCGGGATGCGAAGACTGCGTGAGTTGGCGTTGACCGGGATGCTGCTCTGTCTCGGCGGCTTTGCGCCGGCACAGGAACCGCCCCGCCCTCAACCATCCTCTTTGCCGGCCGGCTGTCCGGACGATGTTGTTGGCCTGACGCTCCTGGATGCGTTGCGCCTGGCCCAACTGGCCAACCTCGACATTGCCCAGGCGCAAGAAGTTGTCCGCCAGGCCGTGGCCGTGCGACAGCGAGCGATGGTCCTCTGGCTGCCCAACCTCGTCGCCGGACCCGCGTACAACGATCACGAGGGCCAGATCCAGAAGACCGAAGGCAACATCATCCACGTCAACCGCAACTCGATGTTTGTCGGCGGCGGTCCCACGATCAGCCTCAGCCTGAGTGAGGTACTCTTTGTTCCCGGCATCGCCAGCCGTCTCCTCCAGGCCACACAGGCCGCCGAACAGCGCGTCACCAACGATACCATGCTCGCCGTCGCCGACGCCTACCTCGCCGTTCAGCGCGCCGTCCGCCGCGCTGGTCGCATCGATGAAACACTCCTCTACCTGACCGCGGAAAAGTCCCTGCCCCTGACGGGCGACTCGAAGGGACTGCTGCCGCTGATCCGGGCCTTCGTCAAGGAGGGAGAATCCCTGCCTTCCGACCTGGCCCGCACCGAGGTCGAGATCGTTCGCCGCCGTGATGAAGCCGCCCAGGCCGTGCAGGACCTGCGCGTCGCGATGGCGGAACTGGCCCGGCTGCTCCGGCTCGACCCGCGCCTGCTGGTCTGGCCCCTCGACAACCCTCACGAGGAGACGCCGATTCCGGGCGCTCCCTGGATCAATCGCTCCACCGACGAGCTGGTCGCCTTCGCGCTGTTCAACCGGCCCGAGGTACGGGAACAGCAGGCCCTGACCGAAGCTGCCCGAGGACGGCTGCGCAACGCCCACTTCCGTCCCTGGCTGCCCAGTCTCGTGACGACCTATACCGCCGCCGGCTTCGGCGGCAGCCCGAGCATCATCGGCAAGGACAAAAAAGGCAACACTCTCTTCGGCGAAGATGGCCGTATCGATGCTTTCGATGGCCGTTATGACTGGGACGTCAGTCTGCTCTGGCGGCTGAACAACCTCGGTCTCGGCAACCTGGCCGAGATGCGCGAGGAACGCTCGCTGGTCAACCAGGCGGAACTGCGCGGCCAGTTGACGGGCGACCGCATTGCGACCCAGGTCGTCCAGACAATCGAGCAAGTGCGGCAAACGGGGGAACGACTCCGTATCCTTCACTCGGGCCTGTTCGACGAACAGGGCCAGCCCGGCGGCCCGGTGTATCGTTCGCTGCGGCTGAACTTCATCCGCATCAAACGAGGACAGGGCCGGCCCCTTGAGGTGCTCGACTCGATCCGCGGTCTGAGCGACACGCGCGAAGCCTACGTCAACGCCCTGACGGACCACGAACGGGCGCGCTTTCGGCTGCTGATTGCTCTCGGCATCTCAGCGCAGGCCATTCTCGATCCGCGACTGATGCCGCTGCCGCCCGGCTCATCCTGAGAACCGGCCCCGGTCCGGTCGAGCGCCATTCGGATCAAGGACGTGCGCCCGCTGCCCGAGGCTGCCGTCCCATGAAGTGAGGGCATCCATCATGTGGTTAGTCAACCTGGCCCTGCGCCGCCCCTACACCGTGTGGGTCGGCATGCTTCTCATCCTGGTCCTGGGCGCCCTCAGCTACACGCGCACGCCCACCGACATTCTCCCGGCTATCAAGGCGCCGGTCGTCGTTGTCTTCGCCTCCTATCGAGGCATGCCGGCGCCGGACATGGAACAGTCGGTCACCGCGGTCCTCGAACGCGCCCTGACCCGGTGCGACCATCTCGAACACATTGAATCGCGCTCGTTGCTCGGCATCGGCATCATCAAGGTCTATTTCCGGCCCGAAGTCGATGCCGATCTTGCCTCCAGCCAGGTCATCTCGATTGTCAACAGCGAGATGCAGTACCTGCCGACGGGCATGCTGCCGCCGACCATCATGAAGTACGACGCCAGCTCCATCCCGGTCGGCAACCTCGTGGTCTCCAGCTCGACGCGCGACGACAAGTACCTGCTCGATCTCGCGGATCATCAACTGCGCGAGGAAATCTCCTCCATCGAGGGGCTCGCCTCGGCGCCCGTATTCGGCGGCGTCTTTCGCCAGGTGCAGATTTACGTCCATCCGCGCACTCTGGAAGCGATGAAGCTGTCGCCGATGGACGTCGCTCGCATCGTCAACACCCAGAGCCAGGTCATCCCCACCGGCGAAATCCGCATCGGCAGCCAGAACTATTACGTCAGCTCGAATGCGATGGTGTCCACACCGGAGGAGTTCGCCAAGATCCCGCTGCTCGCTGACGGACGCAAGATCGTCTATCTCGGCGACGTTGCCGACGTGGTCGATGGCCAGCGCTGGCGAACCAACATCGTTCATGTTGACGGCCGCCGGGCGGTCTACATGCCGATGCTGCGCCAGTCCGGGGCCAGCGCCGTCCGCGTGGTCGATAACGTTAAAGAGTTCCTGCCGCTGCTCAAGGAAAGAGGGGTCGTGCCGGAGGACGTCGATGTCGAGGTGGCCTTCGATCAGGCGCAGTACGTCCGCGACGCGATGGCCAATCTGCGCTTCGAGGGCATCCTCGGCGCCTGCCTTGCCTCGCTGGTCGTGCTGCTGTTCCTGGGCAACCTGCGCGGCACCTGGATCGTGGCCCTGGCCATTCCGCTGTCGATCCTGTTCGCGTTCGCCGGCCTGTTCGTCGCCGGCCAGACGCTGAACATCATGACCCTGGGCGGGCTGGCCCTGGTGCTGGGCCGGGTCGTCGATGACACCATCGTCGATGTCGAAAACACCACGCGCCATCTCAAAATGGGCAAGTCGCCTCTGGAAGCAGTGCTGGCCAGCGCCCGCGAGATTGCCGTCCCCGTCCTGATGGCCACTGTCACCACCGTCGTCGTCTTCCTGCCGCTGACGATGTTGACTGGGGTCGCGAAGTATCTGTTCACGCCGCTGGCCCTGAGTGCTGGCCTGGCGATGTTCGCCTCGTACATCGTCTCCCGAACGGTTTCGCCGGCCTGCTGCGTGCGCTTCCTCAAGGTACATCCGGAAGGCGCTGCCAGGCCGCGTTTTCCGCGGCCGCTTCTATTCTTCGCGCTCGGGCTGGCCTTCATCGGCGGCGTGTGCTGGCTCTCAGCGCAGTTCTTTCCCATCCCGGTCGAGGACCTGTCCGAGGGCAAGCGCAACCTCGTCCTCGCTGCTTACCAGGGATTCGCGCTGGGTGGAATTGCCGCCGCATTCGTGTTGCTGATCGCCGTCCTGTACTGGATCGCGCCGGCCTTTGACCGCCTGTTCCTGGCCTTTGCGCGCCGCTACATGCAGGCCCTGGCTTTCTGTCTGCGGTGGCGAAGTGCAGTCGTGACTGTCCTGCTGGCGTGCCTCGTTCCTGCCTGGCTGGCCTTTCGCGGCACAGGCCGGGAACTGTTCCCGGAAATCGATTCCTCCGAGTTCACGGTCCACTTGCGCGCCGCGGGTGGGCCGCGCGTCGAGGAAACCGAACGGCAGGTCGAGCACATCGAGGAGATGATCGCCCACGGTTACAAGGCCGGGTTTCAGCAGTTCCTTAACGAGGTGTACCTCGCCCGGGAGAGCGGCGATCGGGACTATCTCGACGATCTCCGCGAAGCCAATCCCGAGGCGGGAGACGACCTGGTCGAGCGCATTATCGCCACGGCCAACATGGATGCTGGAGAGCAACAACTCGAACTGGAGCGGCTGGAAAAAGAACAGTTCGGGCGGGCGTTCGTAATCCCGCCGATCGTGCTGCCGGAAGACCGGGACATGGTCCTGTCGAACATCGGCCTGTCGTCGCGCTGGGGCGCGATCTACACACCGAACAATGGTCCTCATGCGGCGTTCGTTCGCGTTCAGCTTCGCTCCGGCTTCGAGGGCCGTTCGATCCCGACGTCGGTCTACGTCGAACGACTGCGCCGCAAACTGGAGTTTCGCTGGCCGACCTCTGACTTCTTCTACGAGACGGGCGGCATGATCCGCCGCATCCTCAACGCCGGCGCGGTCGCGCCCGTCGAAGTCCAGGTTTATGGCCGCGACAACGACTCCCGCCGGCGCGTGGCCCGCTTCCTCGACAAGCAGCTCTCCACGCTGGACAGCGTTCAGGACACCTATCAGCCGCAGGGCATGGACCTGCCGCAGTTGAAGATCAATGTCGATCGGACGCAGGCCGCCCGTCCGGGACTGACCGAAACCGACGTGGTCCGCAACGTCATCACGGCGCTGATGTCCAGCGCCCAGCTCGCACCCAATTTCTGGATCGATCCTCAGACGGGCAACTTCTACATCATCGGTGTGCAGTATCCCGAGGAGTCCATCGACAGCATCCAGACGCTGGAGAAGATCCCGATCACCGGCGGCGGGGGCGGCAAGTCGGCGATCCTCCGCCTGGAGGATGTGGCCACCATCGAACGCACTCAGGGGCCGATTGAGGTTTATCATCACAACGTGAACCGGGTCAGCCAGATCTACGCCAGCGCCACGGACAACGACCTGGCCGCGATCGATCGGGACGTTCGCCATGTGGTCGAGGGCCTGCCGCTGGCGTTCGCCCTGTCCCGACTGCCGGACGACAAACGGCAACTGGCCGGCAACGCCGGCTTCCGGACGCAACTGGAAGAATATGTAGCCGGCCGCCAGCCAGGATTGCTGGGCCGCACGCTTGGATCGAAACGCAAGCAGCCGGGCAACGCCGCTCTGCGCAAGACCATCGAGAAGCAGACCGGCGTCGATCCGGAAACGCTGCGTCTGCCGCAGGGTGTCCGCGTCGAGTTGCGCGGCGAGGTGCGCATCATGCAGGATTCCTTCCGCCAGATGGCCATCAGCCTGATCCTGGCGGTTCTGCTGGTGTATTTGATCATGGCGGCCCAGTTTCAGTCGTGGCTCGATCCACTAATTATGATCGTGGCCGCGCCGCTGGGACTGATTGGTGTCGCCTGGGTCCTGTGGCTGACCGGTTCGACATTGAACGTCCAGTCGCTGATGGGCGTACTGATGATGGTCGGTATTTCGGTGTCCAACTCGGTGCTGCTGGTGGAGTTCGCCAATGAGAAGCGGCGCGAGGGACAGGACGCGCGGACCGCGATTGCCGAGGCGGCCCGGGTCCGGCTGCGGCCGATCCTGATGACGTCGGTGGCGACGCTGTGCGGCCTGCTGCCGATGGCGATTCATCTGCATCCCGGCGACGAGATGAACCTGCCGCTGGCCCGGGCGGTGATCGGCGGCCTGTCCAGTTCGACGCTTCTGACGCTGTTCGTCGTGCCGGTGCTGTACACACTGTTTCACCGTTCGCAGCCTGCGTCCATTCCCGCGCTGAAGCCGGCAGGAGGTGAGCAATGATGAACCGTTCCTCGGCAGGGTTGGTGATCGCGCTGGTGGCGCTGTCCGGCTGCGGCAAGGCCAAGAACAGGGCCAGAGTTCATCCGGAGCGTTTGCCGCGCGTGGAGGTGATCCGCCCTCAGCGGACGACCTTGCTCCGCAAGATCGAACTGGCCGCGACGGTCGAGCCGCTGCAGCGCGTCGAGTTGTTCGCGCGTGTGCCGGGGACGGTCGAGTATCTGCCGCGCACGATCGACATTGGCCGGCGGGTCCGCAAGGGCGAGAAGCTGGTGCAGCTCGCCGTGCCGGACCTGGAGGCGGATCGGATGCACAAGGAGGCACTGGCGGAGCAGGCGCGCAAGCAGGCGATTCAGGCTGAGCGGGCGGTGACGGTCGCCAGGCGTGAGGTGGACGAAGCCCGCCAGCAAGAGAAGCGCTATGCCGCCGAGCAGGAGTTTTACAAGTCGAGGCACGACCGCATTGCCGGCCTGGTGCGGATGGAAGCGCAGGAGCGGCAACTGGCGGAAGAAGCGCTCAAGCAGGTGGAGTCCGCCGCCGCTGCCTACAAGGCCGCCACGGCGATGATCGGCACTCGCGAGGCCAAGGTGCTGGCCGCCGAGGCGGAATTTGAAGTGGCGGGCCGCAAGGTGAAGGTGGCCGACGCCGAGGTCAAGAAGGTGGTCGAGTGGATCGGCTTCGCGACCATCACCGCGCCGATGGATGGCGTTATCACGCGCCGCTGGGTCGATCCGGGAGCGACGATCAAGGATGCCGGAGCGCCGCTGTTGACCCTGATGCAACTGGATCGAGTGCGCGTCCTGATCGACATTCCGCAGCGCGAGGTATCGCTGGTCAACACCGAGGAAGACGAACCCGTGGCCGGCAAGAAAGTGCCGGCGGACTCGGTTGTGATTCAGCTTGCTCCCCTGGCGGAAGTGGTCCGGGGCGGCGAGTTCAAGGGGACGATCGCGCGTATGAGCCGGGCGCTCGATCCGGTGACGCGGACGATGCGGGCGGAGGTCGAACTCGACAACTCGCGGGGCAACTTGAAGGCAGGGATGTACGGCAAGGCGCAGGTGCTGCTGGAGGAGCGTCCCAACGTGCTGACGGTGCCGGCGACGGCCCTGGTGCGGCGGTACGAGAATCTCGGCGTGTATGTCGTCGCCAACGCCCGGGGAGTGCCGCCGCGCGGCGTGCTGAAGTTCGTCGAGTTGAAGCTGGGACTCGACGATGGCCGGCAGGTCGAGGTGAGCGGCGGACTCCAGGGCGATGAGCTGGTCGTCGCCAAGGGCAACGGCGTCCTGCGGGTCGATGACGAGGTCCTGGCGCTGCCGCAGCAGGAGGAGTAGTTTCAACAAGCCCACCCATTGCATTGGGTGTGTGGCCGATCCTGTCCTCTCCGAGGTGAATCGAGGAATATGGAGGCCTGGAGGAATTGCTGCTGCCTGGTGCAACGGCCATCCTGTAACCTGAAAATGCGTTTCATTTCACCGTCGCCACACCCCTCCGGAGGAGTGGAATCGGTCGGGGTGCGCCCAGGCAGACGCGGCAGAGCAAAGTTTCATGACCTGTGAACCATTTCGGTTCGGGCGCCGTGTGCCTTTTTCGCCGCAGTCCCGTTGAGTTTGCCATTCTGGTTTTTTTCGTGCTAATTGCTGAACTTCCCTCGTTGAGATAGTGGCGGGGGATGAGAGCGAGTCAGCGAACCACGGAGAACAATCATGAATTGGCTTCGCAACGTGATGGTGGCGGCGGCCCTGGCATGCGGCAGTCTCGGAGCGGTTTCTCAGGCCAGCGCGGCCTACTACAAGCAGGTCACCTGCTACGAAACGGTCGTCTGCCACGAGACACGCACCGTGGCGTTGAGGGCGAGGACGTCGCGCAGGACGCCTATGTCCGGGCGGCGAAGTACATCGGCGAGACAGAGAAACTCGAACTGCTTCCCGGCAGCCTGGAAGACGCTCGCCCCTGGTTGCTTCGCGTCGCCCGCAACCTCGCCCTGGATCGCCGGCGCGTGCTGAACCGTTCGCGGACTTCCGAGCTTGTCATCGATCCGCCGGCCCCGGCTGCCAAACCCGAATCCGAGGAAGAGACACCACTCCGGCATTGTCTCAAACAGTTGCCGGCCAACGAGCGCGCGGTGATTGGCGTGTTTCTCGATGGCAACAAGCCGGCGCGGATTGCGGAGCTTCTCGAATTGCCGGTCAAGTCGGTGTACTATCTGCTTCGCCGTGCCAGGGAGAACCTGCTGCGGTGTCTGACCGCGGCCGGGGTGAGGGACCTTTCCCAATGAGCGATGCGACGCTGTTCGAGGGGACCGCCGGGCGCTTCCCATTGCTGGACCTGCTCGACCGGCCGGACGACCTGGCCGGGGCGCTCGAAGAGTGGTTGCTGTCGCCTCAGTTGCTGGAACTGGTGCGGCAACTGTCCGGCTTGGCGGAACCGTCGGGCTTACGCCTCGACGCTCGCCCGGAACCGTCGGGCTTACGCCTCGACGCTCGCCCGGACACGTCGGGCTTACGCCTCGACGCTCGCCTGCCCGAGTTGAAGGCCAAAATTGTCCAGTCCGGCCTGGCTATCTTGACGGAAGACGAACTGCGGCTGGTGATGTCTCAGCCGCACTGGTTGCTCGAATTGCAAACGGCCGTGCTGCTGGAGGGCGGGCCGTTCTGGGACGAGGTGGCGCTTCGAGTGCGGACCTCCGGCGTCCGGGTGAGACCAGCCGAGCCGCCGGCATTGGAAGGCTGGCCGGCGTGGTATCGCAGCCCGTGGGCGTGGGCGGCGAACGCCCTGACGTTCCTGGCGGCAGCCATCGCGGTCATCGTCATCGGAGCGCGAAACGCTCCCCAGACAGGGGACGTCGAAGCCCGGCTGTCACAACAATCGGCGCGGGCGGAGACGCTCGCCCGCGAACTCGATGATCTCCGCCGCTTGCACCCGCCGGCGCTGCCGGCAGACTTGCCGGAGGACCCGATCGCGACCGCTGCGCCGCCCGATCCACCCGACCTGCCCGAAACCGATCCGAATGATCTTCCCGAAGCGCCCAAAAAACAGCCTGGCGTCGTTGAGTTGTGAGGGAGACGTTCCCTTGAACTTCAACTCAGGAGAAGCCGATGTTCCGCAACCTCACACTGCTGTTCGTCGCCGTGTCGTGTCTCACCGCCGGCGCCAACGGCGAGCCGCCCGCTGCCCGGCAGTATTACACCGCCTGGACCAAGCACACCTCGCGGCCCTACTACTACCGCTACTACTACTACAAGGCCGCGCCTGCCGCCTCGGCGTACAGTTATCATTACGCCATCTATTACCCGTCGCGCGGCAAGCGAGTCTACATGTACAATCCGCGCTCGAAAAAATACTGGGGCTACTGGGACGGCGACACTTATTCGCTGCTTCCCGGGGACAAGCAGAAGGCATCGATTGAGGACATCGCCGCCGAGGACTTCCCAAAACCAGCCGGGGCGCCGAACATTCCCGAGGCCGAGGACAGGGTCCCCATGCTCGCGCCGCCCGCCGAGTTCCCCCGGCTGGAGGACAAACCGTGAGGCGAGCGGCACAGCGTAAGCGTGCCGGTGAATGGCGAGCGGCACTGCGTAAGCGTGCCGGTGCAAGGGCGAGCGGCACCGCGTAAGCGTGCCGGTGAATGGCGAGCGGCACCGCGTAAGCGTGCCGGTGGATGGCGAGCGGCACCGCGTCAGCGTGCCGGTGCAGTTACGCCCTGGAGTCGTCCGGCGGGTGCGCCCGGCCGTGAACGACCGGGCTACATGCAGAAGCCCCCTGAAGGGGGCTGGAACACGGAAGAACGAAGAAAGTAGAAGGGTCTCTCAGCGCAACCTCTGAACTCCGAATCGAGGTCCCATCATGTCGCCGCGGATCGTTGGCCTGGCCTGCGTGGTCCCCGTCCTCCTCTGCTCCCTGCTCCTGAGCCAGGACAAGGAGCCGCGGCGCGTCGCGCTGCTCATCGGCATCAACAAGTACAGCGACGAGTCGGACCTGAAGGCCCTCGATTATGCCGAGGCCGACGTCGTGGAGATGGAGAAGCTGCTCAAGGACAAGTATCAGGTGGTCCTGCTGACCGGCAAGGACGCCACCGTCGAACGCTGCACAAAGGAAATCGACAAGATCAAGGCCATGAAGCTCGGGGCCACCGATACCCTCCTCGTCGGCCTGGCGGGCCACGGCAAACTCATGACGGTCAAGGAGCGCGACGTCAGCTTCTTCATCCCCTACAACGGCGTGCCGAAACTGGGGCGGATCGATTCGCTCCTCTCCATCGACGCCCTGGTCGCGGACCTCGAAGAGAGTGGAGCGGGCAAGCGGTTCATTCTCATTGATGCCTGCCGGTCCCGAGGCGGCCGGCAAGTGCGCGGCGGCAAGGACGTCACCTTCGCCATCCGCAGCGGCACCGGCATCCTGTTCAGTTGCTCGGAAGGAGAAAAGGCCGAGGAACCGGAAGAATTCAAGCATGGGCTGTTCTTCTACCATGTGATTCAGCGCCTGCGCGAGAGCAACGGCAAACTGACCTGGGGCCACCTCGTTGCCGACGTTGCCAATCGGGTACCGGAGGCGATGCCGAAAAAGTTGGCCGATGAAGGCGCCATGCAGCATCCCGACGACAAGAGCGACGGCGTCGCCCGTGCCGTGATCTTCGAGGGCAAGGTCGGCGCTGTGGCTCGCAAGGCCGGCGAGGTGGTAGAGGTATCCCTCGGCAAGGGCGTGAAGATGAAGTTCTGCTGGATTCCGCCCGGCGAGGCGCAACTCGGTTCACCGAAGGCCGAACGCCAGGCGGTGCTGAAACAGCTCGACAAAACCGAGGAGCCTGACTGGTTGCAGTCCGAAGCGGAGGACGTGCGCGGC
>JBBSDR010000117.1:0-10341 GCA_038240465.1 Gemmatales bacterium | reverse complement strand
GGCGACGGGCATACCCTGGAAGAAGTCGATCCAGGACAGGCCGAACAACCGATGCAGCGGTCTGAGTTCGCTCATCCCCACTCCGTGGGATTCTCGCTGGGCCTTGTTATTGTACACCGGCCCGCGGTGCAGCACGAACCCTCGTCGATTGCGTTGCCGGTCTATCTGCCGCGACGGGTTCGGCCACCGTGCAGCCTGGACAATCGCAACTCAGCCGCTCGGGCGTATCGGCGACTGCGTACTGCGTCCCGTCGCTGTCCTTCGTCAGCCTCCAGCCGCGGGTGTTCTGCTCGCTCCGGGTTGGGTGTCGTGGTCTGCGGCTCCGTCGCCCCGCTTCCGCACCTTGGCACGAAGATAGGTTGACTCCCTGACACAGACACGGAAAAAGCAAAAGGGCGTTGCCATAACAAGTTATGGCAACGCCCTTTATGCGATTGCGGCGGTAGGATTTGAACCTACGACCTCCAGGTTATGAGCCTGGCGAGCTAGGCCGCTGCTCCACGCCGCGTCCAGTGTGCTTCTCGATTGCTCGAAAAGCATTACACTCCTAATCCTAGTCGGCCCGGTTCAAGAAGACAAGCCCGAAAATGCTCGCCTTGTCTCATCTGGATTCTCCGGCACAATAGGCGCGTGTCCCAGGGACCGAACGGAGCAGGAGTCGAGATGACAGAGCCGGCGACCAGCAATCCGTCCCCCAAACGCGAATGGACGCCGCGCATCTGGGAGGGCTGCGACTTCTTCGCCTGGATGCGCGTCCTGGGCCGCAACCATTTCGCCGTCTCCTGGCGCTATCTCTACATCGCCTTCATCGTCACCTTCGTCAGCATCTTTCACACCCTCCTCCGCTGGCTCCAGCAGCAGTGGTACGGCAGCACGATCGATCGCGTTCGCATCACTAACCCGCCGATCTTCATTATCGGCCACTGGCGCACCGGCACGACCCTCCTGCACGAATTGCTCATCCTCGACGACCGGCACACCTTCCCCAACACTTATCAGTGCCTCGAACCGAACCACTTTCTGCTCACCGAAAACCTCGTCAAGCGCTATCTGCCGTTCCTGATGCCGTCGCGCAGGCCGATGGACAACATGAAGGCCGGCTGGGATCGGCCCCAGGAAGACGAGTTCGGCCTGTGCATGATGGGCCAGCCGTCGCCGTATCTCATGGTCGCCTTTCCCAATCGCCCGCCCATCGATCAGGATGCGTTCACCTTCAAGGGCTGGAGCCGGCGAAAGATCGAGGCGTGGAAGCGAGCCTTTCTCGGCTACCTCAAGGCGCTGACCTACAAGGACCCGCGCCGCCTCGTCCTCAAGTCGCCGACGCACAGTTGCCGTATTCCCGTTCTGCTCGAACTGTTTCCCGACGCTCGCTTCATCCACATCGTCCGCAATCCCTACGTCGTCTTTCCCTCGACCGTCAACTTGTGGCGCACGCTCGGCGAGACGCACGGCCTGCAGAAGCCAACCGGCGCCGGCCTGGAGGAGTACGTCTACCAGACCTTCACGATGCTCTACGATCGGCTGGAGGAGGACAGAAAACTTGTCCCTCCCAAACACTTTCAGGAGTTGAAATACGAGGACCTGGTGCGCGATCCGATCGGCGAGATGAAGAAACTATATGCGAAACTGGGCCTCGGCGAAGTCGAGAAGGTCCAGCCGCGCATCGAGGCCTACCTGGCGGCCAATTGCGACTATCAAACGAACCGCTATCGGCAACTGCCCGCCGAGACGCGCGCGGAGATCAAGCGGCGCTGGAACAAGATCATCGAGCGCTACGGCTATACCGAACCCGGCTGAGGACTCATTTCCCGCGCGGCAGCTTGAACAGGTCCGAAGTCATCTTCATCGAGTAGAGGACGTCGTGGACAGGATCGTATTCGATCCACGTCAGCGCCGAGACGCCCTTCAGCACCTTGGGCAGAGCGATCGGCTTCGACCAGGAAACGCCGTTGTCGCGACTCTCGACAATGCCCGCGCCCGTCAGCACGAAGAGATGTTTGGCGTCCTTGCCGAAGATCGGACCGTAACGGCCATCCTTCAGATCGCACAGCTTCTTCCAGGTTTCTCCCTTGTCCGCCGTGGTTACGATGGCGCCCTCGACGAGCCAGTAGAGCGTTCCATCGCGCCACTTCGGCAGCGCTTTCGTGGTGTAGGCGGCGCTGGACTTGAATGTCTTGCCCGCGTCGGTGGTGCGCAAGAGGCCCGGCATCGGTTTCGTCTTTGATTTCGCCTCCGCGACAACTGCTGTCTCCGAGTCGAAGATCCAGGCGGGACCGTAGCCCTTGCCCACGTCCGTGAAGCTCTTGCCGCCGTCGCGCGAGGCGATCAGCAGGTCGCCCGACTCATGCTTCAGAGCCAGGACGAACTTCCGCTCCGTATCGGTCCAGTCGATGGCGGCCCAATCGATGTGGCTCGATTTACGGTCCATGACGGACCACTTCTCGCCGGCATCGGGATTGATGGCGATAGGAGAGCCGTAGACAAGGGCGGCAAGCAGCGCCTTGCTCTTGCCGGTTGGATCGACTTGCAGACAGCCAGGCCACTCGGTGCGGCCCTTGATCTCAGCCGTGCCAAGCCGCTGCCACGACTTGCCCTGGTCGGTGGAACGATAGATGCCTCGATCGCTCACATTGACGAGGACGTCGCCGCTCTTCGGATCGATGACAACGCCGCACAGCCCGCCGTAGCCGGGCTTTTCGGTGCGGAGCAACTCCTCGGTTGTCGCCTGCCAGTCGTCGGCCCGGACCGGCTTCGGTGCCAGGATCGTGAAGCCGACCAGCAGCAGTTGAACGATGGTCTTCATCGCCGCACTCTCCTCGTTTCGATGGCACTTCAGGCCCGGCTCTCGCCGTTGGCAAGTGGCTCGCCCGCCGACTCCAGCACCGGATAGGTCTGCAAGAGCTGATCCAGTTCCCCTCCCTCGATCACTTCTTTATCGATCAGCACGCGCGCCAGCGCTTCGAGGGCGCGCCGCCGCGAGCGAAGCAGGTGGCGCACCTGCTCCGTCGCCTCGTCGATGATACGCCGTATCTCGACGTCGATCTCGCGGGCTGTCTCTTCGCTGCACGACTCGTTGTCGCGCATGCTGACGCCGAGGAATGGAGACGTGGTCCCCTCATGAATGAAGATGCGGCCCAATCGGCTCATACCGAACTCGGCCACCATGCGCCGGGCGATGCCGTTGGCCTTCTCCAGATCGCTCGTCGCCCCGGTCGAGATGTCGCTGTAGACGATCTCCTCCGCGATCGTGCCGCCCAGGCAGATGCGGATGTGGTTCTCCAGTTGCGAGCGCGTCATCAGCAGGCGCTCGTCCTCGGGCCGGCTGATGACATAGCCGCCGACGCCGACGCCGCGCGGGATGATCGAGATTTTGTGGACTGGATCGGTGCCGGGCAGCGAGCAGGCGACAAGCGCATGGCCGGCCTCGTGATAGGCGACGCGCTCCTTTTCTTGCGGCTGCATGATTCGGCTCTTGCGCTGCAGGCCGACGGCGGCGCGCTCGATGGCCTCGTTGAACTCGCCCATGCCGACCAAGTCCTTGTCGTTGCGGGCCGCCAGCAGCGCCGCCTCGTTGACCAGGTTGGCAAGGTCCGCGCCCACCATGCCGGGAGTCAGGCTCGCGACATGCCGCAGATCGACGTTCGGGCCAAGTTTGACGTGGCGAACGTGAACGCGCAGGATGGCCTCCCGGCCCGTGACGTCGGGACGATCGACGACGACCGTGCGATCGAAGCGTCCGGGCCGCAGCAGCGCCGCGTCAAGCGTCTCGGGGCGGTTGGTCGCGCCCATGATGATGACGCCGCGATTCGAGTCGAAACCGTCCATCTCGACCAGCAATTGATTGAGGGTCTGCTCGCGTTCATCGTGGCCGCCGACGACGGCACCGGCGCGCGTCTTGCCCAGGGCGTCGAGTTCGTCGATGAAGATGATACTGGGCGCCTTGGCCTCGGCCTGACCAAAGAGGTCGCGCACTCGCGCCGCGCCGACGCCGACGAACATCTCGACAAAATCGGAGCCGGACAGCGAGAAGAACGGCGCGTTGGCCTCGCCAGCGACCGCCTTGGCCAGCAGCGTCTTGCCGGTGCCGGGCGGGCCGACGAGCAGCACGCCCTTGGGAATTCGACCGCCAAGCCGCTGATATCGTTCCGGCGTCTTGAGGAAATCGACCACCTCGCGCAACTCGGCGACAGCCTCATCAATGCCGGCGACATCCTCGAACGTGATGTGCAGGTCCTGATGGGCATAGAGTTTGGCCCGGCTGCGTCCGAACGACAGCGGCGAGCCGCCGCCCGACATCCAGCGCAGCAGCATCATGAGGACCACCCCCATGGCCACGAGGAAAAGCGACAGGAGCAAGAGCGAATAGATGCCCTTGAGAGGCGACTCCTCTTCCGCTCCCTGATAGCTGACCCCGGCAGCCTTCAGAAGCGCGTGCAGCCCCTGGTCGTTCTCCAGGCCGAGCCGCTGGGTGCGGAAGGGGATGACGCGGGTTCGCGGCTGGTTCTTGTCGCCGTCGGTGACGGGATCGATGGTGACGATCTCGCCGCTAATGACAGGGTGATCGACCCGGATTTTCATGCTGACGGCGGGATTGTCGCGAGTGCCGGACAGGATCTCGATGAACTCGCCGTACTTCAGCGACAGGGTCGTCGGCTCGCGGTTGAGGATCCAGTACACCATGAGCGCGCCGAGCAGGAAGAGGAAGAACCACGGCCCGGTGAGCAGCCAGTGTCGTTTGGTGTTCTTGCCTTTCTTTTCCACGCGAATGCTCCCCTCTCACAGCGATGCGTCATTCGTTACATTACGGCCCCAGCGCGAACAGGTCAACGCACTGCTGCACCCAACCAACACGCCCGACGCGCAACTGAAGGTCTCATGCTTCAGGTCCTCGCTTGCGCGTCGGGCCTGTCAAGCGGCTGATTCTCCGGCAATTTCACCGATAGTGCCAGCGCTGTCGTCACCAGCAAGAGCGTCGCGAGGTTGATCAGCACGCTGATGCCGTGCCAACCGCCGAACGTCGCTCGCGCCTGCTCGGCTGTCTTGATGTCGTCGGCTGTCGGGTTCGCGGTGGTCAGCAGGCTGTCCGTCGCATCATCCCGCTCCGCGCGCAGATCGCTCACCCTGTGTCCCAGCCACCAGCCGGCGCCGGCCCCGACCAGGGCGATGAGAAGGACGGCAGCGCGCAGGCGATGCACTCCCCGAGAATAGCCGCTCATTGTCCAGCCCAGGGCAGTCAGCGCCGCGATGACCGCACACGCCGCTTGCAGGATGAAGTACCAGTCGAACATCGGACTGATGGCGAACCCCGCCGCCCTCGTCCCTTGCTCCTTGCGAAACGGCTTCGGAAATTTCTCGCTTTGCAGGTCATTCTCGTAGTACGGGCTGATTCGGAACCAGAGCGGACGTTCCGAGTCGGTCGCCTTCTCGACCGCGAGTTTCTCGAAGGAGCCGAAAAGAGAGAAGGCAACGACAAACGAGAAAAAGACGCCCATCCCAAACCACAGTCCCAGGGCGAACAGGTGCAGGATTTTCGAGAGGGTCAGCATGGCGGGGGAGTCCTTCAGGCGATTTTCGTTGCCGGCGAGCAAACGATGGATGTTCTCGTGATGGCGGAAAAAGACCAGCAGCGACGCCCACAGACAGAAGAGCGTCAGGACAAGATTGTCGGCCGCAAAGGGGTGCGGCGTGATGATGAGCCGAAGACCGCACAGCACGGTCGCGGCGACCAGCGAGGCGAACGAGACAGTCCGGCTCGAAATCACGGCGGCCAGCCAGGCCACGAACCCGGCGAGGGTGGGTATCGGCAGCAGGACGACGACGGCACCGGTGCCAGTCGCGACGCCCTTGCCGCCGTGAAACCTCAGGTAGACCGGGAACAGGTGTCCTAGAAAGGCCATCACCCCGGCGGTGACAGCGAGCGAATCAGCAGGCAGGTCCGGCTCCAGTCGCACAGACACGCGCCAGGCGATCAGGGTTGGTACGACGCCCTTGAGCAGATCGAGCGTGAAGACGAGGAGTCCGAACTTGCGGCCCAGCACCCGACCGACATTGGTCGCGCCGATGTTGCCGCTGCCGTGTTCAAAGATATCGACGCCACGCAGCCGGGCCACGAGATAGCCAAACGGCACGGCACCGATCAGGTACGATCCGAGAGCGGTCAGGAGCAGCAGGACATACTCGTTCATGGAGAGGACATCCTACCAGCGCTCCAGCCGCGCGACGAGGACGCCGAGCCGTTGCCGGGCCGCGTCGCGATCCTCGAAGGGCCGTTTGTCGTGATAAAGCCAGCGCACCCAGTTGGCGACGCCGAGAATGGTCCCCGTGCGATCCAGCGCCCGCGCCAGAATTTCGCCGGCCGCATCGAACGGACGCAAACGGCGATAGGCGGACAGTCCGATGCTCCAGGATGCCGCATCGTCCTCGACCGTGCTGCCGAGCAGGCGCGCCAGATCGACGGCGACGTGATCGATTTTCGCCTCGCCGTAGTCGATGATGCCACTGACGTCGTTGCCTTCAAACAGGATGTGGCTTCGCCAGACGTCGCACAGGCACGGCTGCAATGGTATTTCCTCACATTGCCAGGAGGACAGTTCGGCCGGGACGCGCGCCTCCCAGCGGTCGAGGAGGCGGAGCGCCCGCGAGCCGAGGGCATCGAGAGCAGGCAGAGACGGCGCGATCTGTTGCCATTGCCGCAGGACGTCGAGGCGGCGAGTGATGGCGGGACAGGGACCGCGGTGCGAGTGCAGACGTTCCCAGCAAAGATGAAGTCGGGCCAGGGCCGTGCAAGCGCTGGCCACTCGTTCGGCCGGGGTGCGATCGTGTTCATCCGCGTGTCCGGGCAGCCATTGCGTCAGTTCCCACAGCCGGCCTTGGGATGAGAGGGCCGTGTTGCCGTCCAGGGCCGGCAAGATGCGCGGCACAAACGGCAACTCCGCGGCGCTCATCTGCAAATGATGAATGAAGCGGAGATTGGCCTCGCTGACAGCCGGCGGCCAGGCGCGGAGACAGAGTGGTCCCAGGGATGTCTCACAGCGCCAGAGCAAGGCGCCGCTAAAGCCGTCGCGGTTCCCGAGCGCCTCGATCCGCTCCGGGAGAACGTTGAACTGCCGCAGCACCTCACGAACGGCATTCATGTGCGGGAAATCCGAAATCCAAAAGCCGAACAAGACTCAGAGTGGATCATCTCATGTGTCGTGCTTCTGCTGCTTCTGCTCTCTTTTTTCGGATTTCGGATTTCGGATTTCGGATTTTGTGCTTTGCCCTGGGGGTGCAGGTGTGATCTGCACCTTGTTCTCGATCGCCTCTCGGGCCTTGTCGAACAGCGGGCGCGGGTAGAAGAACAACAGCGTGATCGCGGCGCAGACCCAGACCGACACCAGCTTCGGCGACATCTTCTGCTTCGCCAGCGGATGCACCGTGGGTCGCAGATACATGGCGGTGATAATCCGCAAATAGTACCACGAGCCGACCGCCGCATTGATCGCGGTAATCAGGGCAAGGACGCGGAACAGCGTCACCTGTTTTTGGTCGTCGGCGCCGCCTCCCGGCAGCGAGAAAGCGTCGAACAGCAGTTCCCACTTGCCCGAGAACCCCGGCGTCGGCGGAATGCCGATCAGGCTCAGGAGAAACAGCGTCATCACCAGCGCCACGCCCGGATGGGTCTTGCTCAGGCCGGCGAGGTCATCGACTGTCTCGACCGGCTTCTCGCGCGTACTGAGGTATTCCAGCACGGCAAAGGCGCCGATGGTCATGCTGCCGTAGGCGACAAGGTAGAACAGAATGGTGTCGATGCCTCGCGTCACCGGCCCGCTGTCGATGGGGCGGTCGCGCAGATAGTACGCAGCCGCGAGTCCGACGAGCATGTAGCCGGAGTGCGACACACTCGAGTAGGCCAGCATGCGCTTGACATTTGTCTGCAAGAGAGCGAGGACGTTGCCGAGGGTCATGGTGACGGCGGCGATGATCCACAGCAGCGTTGCCAGATCGCGGCCCTCGATGGGACTGGGCAACTTCGGCACTCCCGCGATCTCGAACGGCACGAAGCCGAACACGCGGATCAGGGCGATGAACCCGGCCACCTTGGGTACGAACGCCAGCAGGGCAGCCGCACCGTTGGACGTCCCCTGGTAGACGTCCGGCGCGTAGAAGTGAAACGGCACGGCGGTGATCTTGAAGCCAAGCCCGGCCACGATCATCACGAGTGCGATCATGGCCACGCCCGACTTGATCTCGCCCGACCGGACCTCCGAGTCGCTGAAAAAGGCGCTGGTGATGCCCTGCAAGTTGGTCGTGCCGGTCAGGCCATAGAGGTAGCTGAAGCCAAACAACAGCAGGGCCGACGAGAAGACGCTCAGGAGGAAGTATTTGACGCCCGCTTCCTGGGCTTTCTGAGTCGTGCGCGCCAGGTAGAGCGCGATATACGTCGGAATGCTGATCAGTTCGAGGGCGAGGAAAAGCGTGATGAGGTCATTGGCGGCGGCGGTGAAGCAGACGCCGGCGGCGATGATGAGCAGGCAGGCGTGATACTCGGCGGCGACGTCCTCGGCCACCTCGTCCCAGCTCAGGAGGATCAGGACAGCCGCGCCGGCGAGGGCGAGGGCCTTGGCGTAGATGGCGAGTTTATCGAGGAAGATCGGTCCGGCGAAGAGAGCGGCCTGTGCCTTGTCGGCTGTCGCGAACTCGGGCAGGCGTGTGAGCCAGAGGGCGATGCCGGCGGCAGTGACGCCGATGAGGGCGACGGCCCCCCAGAGGTTGCGATTGGTCCTCCAGGTCGAGCCGAGGAAGAGCAAACAGGCGACAAAGCCCAGGATGCACTCGGGGACGATCCAGGGGAAGAAGCCGCTCAGGGCGGAGACAGTATCGTTCACGGTGTCTTCTCTCGTAGGTCCGGCTCTGCCGGACGATTACCTGGTACAATTCCGCAACGGATCAAAGCCCTTCGCCGCGCTTCACAAGGTGTCCATGCACCCAGGCGGTGAAGGCCTCGCGGCTGAGGCGCCCTGCCGCGACTCCCAGAATGACTCGTTCCTGCTCGTCCACGTCGGCTCGGATCTCGTGGCCATTCAACACCAGAAACGTTTCCATCGCCGCATGACCGACCCGTTTGTTGCCGTCCACGAACGGATGGTTCTTGACCAGCGAGAATGCCAGCGCCGAAGCCTTGTCGGCAATCAGGGGATACAGATCCTCACCATCAAAGGTCATGTAGGGCTGAGCGATGGCCGACTCCAGCATTCCCAGGTCACGCACTCCGGCCATGCCACCCGCCTGTTCGAGAGTGAGCCGATGCAGTTCGAGAACCTCATCGAGAGTCGGGTAACGCATCAGGCCAGCCGCCGATACAGTTCTGCATTCTTTCGCAACACATATTCCGCCGCTTGCTGGAAGTCTTCTCGCGGCCGCGCGAGCCATTCTTCCAGACTGGCGCGAGCAAGTTCTTCCGGCGAGACGCCTGCCTGCTGGGCAAGCGCCTTCAACCGCTCCATTCGATCTTCTGATAGTGGGATTTCAATTATTGTCATCGGAGATCTACTTCACAATTGACGTCGCGATGTTCGGACTCCCTGGGTTCACATCCAGCGTTCTTGTCTTGGGGGTGATGACGAGGTCAAGGTCTCCCATCGGAATTGCACCGAGAAGGACTTCATCGCCGAGGACGAGCGCTCCAGTGAAACCCACACGATTCTTGAAGTGCAGCTCCACTGGCCCCACATAGGGAACGAGCTTCTTCTGTCCGTCGGCCAAGGTGGCTTCTTTTCTCGTAATCTCCTCCAGTTCGAGCTGAATCTGCACATGAGGCGGAATACACAGATGCACAGCCCCTGAATCAGCAAGGGCATCCACCTCGACGGGTTGCAGGTCTGGCCTGCGAGGATTCTTGAGCAGCACTTTCGCGTTTACCGGTCCCATAGGTCTGATCTCTGGTAAATCCAGAAACGGATCCTGACACGATCGAATCAGGACACTGATTGAAACCGGAAACCGAGGACCGTCGCCAGCCGGTCCATGACATCTGAGCGCAAGGTTCGTTCACCCGTCAGGAATTCGTCCAGCAAGATCGGCGTGATCCCCGCCTGGGCGGCGATGGCCGATAGCGCCAGTTCGCTTTTATGGATCGCACGACGGAGTTCACCGCTCAAGGTCGTCTCTTCATGAGCTTCCTTGCGCATTTCGTCGCGCCGCACCAAGTCGGGCAGTTCTTGGGCGATCAATGTCCGCTGCTGCTTGAGCCGTTCCAGTTCCTCGGGAGTTAATTCCCTGGTGATTCTTTTCGGTTGGCTGGTACTCATGATATCGACCCCCTTATCTATCGAGGTTCGGGAACCTCATAAGCCGTAACTG
>JBBSDR010000116.1:0-10347 GCA_038240465.1 Gemmatales bacterium | reverse complement strand
TGACGGTCCGCCTCGAACAACTGCAGGGCGGAAATACGGCGGCGAACAAGGAGGCGGCCAGCCAGATCATTGCGAAGGTGCGGCATCATCTCACTCTCCCGACCGATGCCGATCCGACCGTCGCCCTGATCGTCGACGCGAAGAAACTGCAGCAGAGTAACCCGTTTTACGCGAAGGCGGAGAATGGCGACTACCTCCTCGTCACCCCCACGCGCGCCATCCTCTACAGCGCGAAGAAGGACGTGGTGCTGGACGTCATCCCCGTCCAGATCAGCCCACCCGGGCAGGCCAGTGAGCCCGCGGGGGGAAGCGCCAAGAGCCCGCAGGGCGGAAGCAGATGAACGGAAGGCGGCAATCAGGTCTCCGCCCGGGGCGAAGCATGGATTACCTGGACAGCCCTGGAGACAGCCGCTCCCGACACACAATCGCGAGAGGAGAGAGGAGAGCAGCTCAGGAGCCGATGTGACGCCTGCGTGTCGATCTCCAGCAGGGGAGCAACGGTCTGGAGTCCGTTGCATCGACGAGCGCGGAGGACGAGCGGCGGCTGTGCTACTGCGCAGTGCTCTCACTCTCCGAACTGACGGATGCAGTCGAGCTGGCAGAGCTGGCCACGCCCTCGGATGAGGTTTTGCCCTGCGAGGAGGCAGCCGACGAACTCTTGCCGCTCACGGGGCCCGAAACGCTGGTCTCGCTGCTGCCGACAGAACTCACCGACGAGCTGACCGCGGGGGTAGACGAACTGGCGCCAACAAGTTCCGGGCTACTGGCACCACTCATCGTTGCAGTCGAGCTGGCAGAGCTGGCCACGCCCTCGGATGAGGCTTCGCCCTGCGAGGAGGCAGCCGACGAACTGGCGCCGCCAACGGGTTCCGGGCTCGTGGCAGCACTCGCCGTTACGGCCCGGTAGCCCTCGGGCAGGGCCAAGAGCGGCGGGGTGAGCTGGTCATTCCAGGAGAAGCTGACGTGCAGGTCAGGCTGCTCCCACTGGTGATCGGTCACGTAGCGGCTGCAGTTGTACACCCGTCCCGTCGGGTCGGTCATCGCCTGGTGGCGGATGCATGCGTTCCAGATGAGGTCGCTGGAGAGTGGGACACCCTTGTCATCGACCGGGAAGGAAAGAGTGGAGCCGGTGTTGGATGCCTGGGAGGATGTGACAGAGGACGAGGAGGATGTCTCCGAACTGGAGGATGAGGTACTGGAGCCAGAGGAGGAGGGCACGGTGACTGGGATGGCCAGCCAGGAGAAGCGGATGTCCCCGCTGGCCGTCGAGGCCAGCGCGATCGAGAAGCCGTCAGCGGACTCCTGCGTGACGCCCCACAGTGAGCTGGGGATGCCCTTCGGGGTGATAGTCAGGCCGGGAACTGCAGCGAACGGCTGCGGGTAAGCGACGTGCAACGTGCGCTCGCCCTTGAGCATCGTCGCGGTTCCCTGCTGCTGCGTGCTGAGCGAGAGCACTCCCTCCACATGCACATCCTTCAGGAATGTTGCCAGTCCCTTCACCGTGATGTCGCCCAGGATCAGCAGCGCCCTGCCCACAATCAAGTCGCCCGCCCGCAGAATGCTGCCTGAGGCCAGCCGCAGGGATCCCGTCCCAAGCACCAGGTCGCCATCGACTCTCAAGGTTCCACGGATGTCTGATCCACTCCCCGCATGGAGCGTCTTGGCGGTCAGCTCTCCGACCTCCATCGCTCCATCCACTTTCAGGATCCCCGGCACCAACAGGTCTTTGGCCTTCAAGACGCCGTCCAAAGTCAGATCCCCGCCTATTCTGGCATCTCCGCCGACGAGAAGGGTCTTTTCGGAGACGATGCTGTTCACAGTCAAGGTCCCCGACGACATGCGGCCTACGGTAGGCGCAGACGGGCGCACCATCGTGCCCGTACCGAACCGTCGGTTGATGATTTCGCCGATCAAGGCCTCCAGATTCACGTTGCTGATCTGCCGTTCGACTGCGGCGTGCACCGTCTCGTCCAGATGCAAATTGTCTATCTCCGAGCCGATCATCTTGCGCACGTCGTCCTGGATGGCCATGCCTTTGATTGCTTCCAGCGTGTGCTGCTCGACCGATTCCACGGTGAGCGATTGGTTGCGACGGGAGATGAGAACTTTGATCACGCCCTCGCCCTGCGTCAGCCCTTCGAGTGCCACGCCCACGGTCGATTCTCCGGCCGCCGCCTTGCGCACGTAGCCCGGGCGAGCGGCGGAGGTGAGGCTGTCGCCGGGGCGGATGATGCCGCCCGACTCGACGATCGTCTTCGCCGGCACTTGGCCGATGAGGCCCACCAGCACGTAGCCGAGGCGTTGCATCTCCCCTCTGGGCAATTGGTCCGCGCCGAAGACCGTGTTGCCGATGAAGGCGGGCGTCGATGACACGATGCCCATGACATTGGGGTCGGCGCTCCGCGTGCAGCGGGCGACGGTGTTGTCTTTCGTCACATCGATGCAGACCACTTCTCCCGCTTGCAGGCGGCTCATGTTCTGCCGACTGTCACTACCCGCCTTGGCCCCGCTGCCGCTCACCTTGAACCACTCCGCGTAGTCGGCGCCGTTGCTGTTGAAGGTGCTGTCGGAGAAGACGGCCCCCGAGGCGTTCACGCGGAAGACCGTGTTGTCGGGGCTGCCTACGTCGCTGACGATCTTCAAAGCCGTTTGCGAGCCCGTCGCCGTGTGCACGTCGATCGTTTGCGCTGCGCCTTGCGAACCGTTTCCTCCCGGTCCCAAGCGCATGAAGACTTGAATGGTGCCTGTCTCCAGCCCTTCCTTCGTGAACGGTTCCAGAGCGTAGCCGATACTCTGCTCACCCGGCAGGGCTTTGCGGGCTATGCCGGCAACGGCAGAGGCGGTGAGGAGGTCGCCGACAGCGATATGTCCTCCCAGGCCGTTTATTTTCACGGGGACGCGTCCGGCGAGAGCGACCGGGACTTGGGTGTATGCGCCGAATTGTTCGGGGTTAAAGCCGCCGAGCAGCAGTCCGGGTTGTGTCGAGCTTATGCCGAGAAGGATCTCGTTGCCGCTGCCGCTCGCTCGCTTCACGAAGACGGGGTTGAGTGGATCGAGCGCGAGCACTTGGCCGGTACCGATACTTTGATCTTTGGTCGGGTAGTTCTCGGCCAAGTCGATTGCCGTGATGCTGGTTGATTTTGCGTAGATGTTACCTCTCGTCCGGGCCGAGGCACTGCAGTTGCTTCCTCCGTTGTCCACGCACAGCGCTCCCCGCTCGACCACGAATGACCCGCCCGGCAAGTTCTGCGATGTGATGGTCACGGTTTGGCCGGTGCCGTTTCCCACCGCAACCGAGCCGCCGCTGCCGTTGACGGTGATGAAGTCATTGGTACCAAGCACGGAGGACGATCCCGACAATTTGAACATGGCGCTGTCTGAGACGTCACTGCCCATGATCCAGTTGGCGTTCCCGGACGTTCCTCCGGCTGAGTATGTGACGGTGATACGAACGTGGTCTAGTTGAGCGTTCCTTGTGCCGGCGGTACACGATGAGCACACTGCAGCCAATGCAGCGCCGAACCCCGAACTATTGATATCGGCGGCGGTCCATGTCAATCCCCAGAGATCCGCCGTGCTGCCGTAGGAAATGTAGGTATCGGTCGTGGTCCAGTCAATCGATTTACTCTTATCTGTACTCCCGATAACGCCTCCTTTGACAATACGGCTCGCGTTATCCTTAATATGGAATGAGGCAGATAATGACTGTTCCCATTCCACCGTAATGCCTTTGATGATCGCACTCCCCGGTAGATTGAAGCCGAAGTTTGTCGCCTTAAGATAGTGTGAATTCGTATTCACATTGCTCATGGCGGTCGCTGTAGCATACACATTGTCACTGGCGCCTGCATTCGCCGGGTTAGTCCATGCAACCGTCCCCAAGGTCGCATCATCGGCGAATGTGCCTCCGCTCAGGGGTCCGCCGTTGGGAGTATTACCGCGTGTCTGGAACTGGATCGCCGAATCGGCGCCGGAGTTGGTGAGGCGTACTAGCGGGTTGGTGAGGTTCTTGCCGGAAATGACGAGCGATCCGGAGGATTCTAATCTGTCTTGCGCGTGGAACACCTGTCCGGATGCGGTGCCGATGATCTCCATTGCCAGGCCTGCATCTGCGGTGATGGCACCGTTACTTCCTATCTTCACCACCAGTGCCCCAGACATCGTGTCTCCCGCGGCGTTCACGTAGCGACTGTCAGCTGCGGCCTGCGTGATACCAGCAGTTGCCGTCCAACTCAAGAGTCCTGCACCGTTTGTGGCGAGCACCTTGCCGGAGGCAGAGCCATCCGCCGAAGGAAACGTGTAGGTCACGCCGTTGATCGTCATCGTGCTCTTGAACCGTGCGTTGCCCTGGATCGAGAGTGTTCCGGAAGAGGTCAGATCGCTACTGGCATGCAGGCTAGTGACGGAGGATGTCCCCAGCACGTCTAGGGCTGTCTTCGGGCTTGCGGTCCCGATGCCCACTCTCTTGTTCGTGGCGTCATAGACGAGCCCTTTGCTATCGATCGCAAGAATAGTTCCCGTTGCTGTTCCCGCTCTCTTCTTCACCACCAGCGTTCCCGACGAGTTCAATGCGTCGGTGGCGTTCAGGATCCGACCCGACGCCGTGCCAATCACTTCCAGTCCCACTCCCGCATCCGCGCTCGCCGTTCCCAGGTTGTTGCCGATGATGACCGCACCGGAGACTGACAGCACGGACCCGGGGCTCGACACTTTGCCGACTCCCACCTTCCCAGAACCGGTCAACACGAGAAAGGCATTGGTACCGATCGTTGATCCGTAGGACAGCTTGAACTTGCTGTCACTCGAGTCCTCTCCCGCCGTCCACGTCGTGCTGGTAGAGCTTGCGGAGGTCGTGTAGGCGACCGTGATGCGCACGGAGTCAACCTGTGCACTACCGGGGAAGTTCGCTGTTTCCTTGGCGGAGAGGGCCGCGCCGAAGGTCGTCGCATTGATGTCGCTGGCGGCCCAGGTGAGGCCCCACAGGTCCGCTGCGCTGCCGTAACTGGCGAACGCGTCGCTCGTCGGCCAGGTGCTGACGCTTGACTTGTCCGTCGTGCCGATGGTGCCGCCCTGGACGATGCGAACGGCGTTATCCTTGATCACCTGTGATCCCCCTCCCGCCATGCTGTGCTCCCATTCGACCGTGATGCCGTTGATGGTCGCGGTGCTCGGGATGTTGAACCCGAAGTTGGTCGCTTTCAAGTAGTGAGACGTCGTGTTCTGCAGCCCCGTCGCCGTCGCCCGGGAGTCATCGCTGGCGGTGATGGCGCTCGGGGTGCTCCAGGTCACCGTGCCCACGGTGGCATCATCCGCCCCCGTTCCCGGGAAGGTGGGTCCGGCCGTCGTACTGACCGACGCGGAGGTGGCCACTTCGAATGTCATCGCCGCGCTGGCGTTGTTCACTTTCAGATGCAGCGCGTTGCTCGGCGTCGCTGTTCCAATACCCACTCTCTTATTCGTCGCGTCGTAGACCAATCCCGTGCTGTCCACGATCAGAATGTTGCCCGTACTCGTTCCCGACAATTTCTTCAGGGAGAGCGTGCCCTTCAGCAGGGTGTTGTTTTGAATGCTGAGCGACCCGGATGACGTCAGGTCGTTACTGGCATGAATGCTGTTACCAGACGATGTGCCCAGTACCTCAAGAGTTGCATCCGGCGTCGCTGTTCCAATGCCTATTCGTTTGTTCGTCGCGTCATAAACCAAGCCAACGGTATCCACGATGAGGATATTGCCCGTACTCGTTCCCGACAATTTCTTCAGTGTAAGCGTGCCCTTCAGTAAGGTATTATTTTGTATGCTCAATGAGCCCGATGATGTCAGGTCGTTACTGGCGTGGAGGCTTGTTCCAGAGCTCGTTCCCAACACCTCCAGCGTCGCATCCGGCGTTGCTGTTCCGATGCCCACGCGCCTATTCGTGCCATCATAAACCAGCCCTTTGGTATCGACGACAAGGATATTGCCCGTACTCGTTCCCGCCATTTTCCTGATCACGAGTGAGCCCGAGGATTGCAGCTGATCCTGGGCGTGGAACACCTGTCCCGATGCCGTGCCGATGATCTCCATGGCGATGCCAGCATCCGCGGTGATGGCACCATTACTCCCTATCTTCACCACCAATGCCCCCGACATCGTGTCCCCCGCAGCATTCACGTAACGACTATCCGCTGCACCCTGGGTAATGCCTCCCCCCGCGGCTGCTGCGGTCCAACTCAGTTGTCCCGCACCATTGGTCGCCAATACTTTGCCTGAGGCAGATCCATCTGCAGAAGGGAACGTGTAGGTCACGCCGTTGATCGTCATCGTGCTCTTGAAGCGTGCGTTGCCTTGGATGCTGAGTGTTCCGGAAGAGGTCAAATCGCTACTGGCATGCAGGCTATTGCCGGACGCTGTCCCGAGTACTTCCAGCGCCGTCTTCGGACTTGCAGTCCCAATCCCCACTCTCTTATTCGTCGCATCGTAGATCAGCCCGTTCGTATCCACGACCAGGATGTTCCCTGTTGAAGTTCCCGATAGCTTCTTCAATGTCACGGTGTTCTTGAATTTCGTATTTCCATCGATACTGAGTGTTCCCGACGATGTCAGATCAGTGCTGGCATGCAGACTAATGCCAGAAGCCGTGCCCAGCACCTCCAGCGCCGTCTTCGGGCTCGCGGTGCCGATGCCCACGCGCCTATTCGTGCCATCATAAACCAGCCCTTTGGTATCGACGACAAGGATATTGCCCGTACTCGTTCCCGCCATTTTCCTGATGACGAGTGAGCCCGAGGATTCAATCACATCTTGGGCATGCAACACTCTGCCCGATGCCGTGCCGATGACTTCCAACGCGACGGATGCGGCCGTCGACGTGCCGATCGACAAGTTTCCGAGGAAGGACGAGTTGCCGTTCATGATGGTGAGCCCGGCGCCCGAGAGCGTCGTGCCCACCCACAGCGAATCATCCGTGCGCAGGCGATGGGCCGCTTGCCTGTAGAGGTTGGTATCGTACGTGGTGCCGCCTGTTCCAAAGAGGATATGGTTGGCGCCTTGCGTGGAAATCTTTAGTCCTGGAACGGTATTGCTGGATGCCGTGCTGATGATGTTGAGGCCGATATTCGAGAGACTGTTGGGTTTGATCGTCAACGTGCCCGACATCGTTTCGGCTTGATCCTTGCGGACGAACTTCGTGGAATCCAGCCCGTTTAAGTTGGCCGCATTCAGCGCGTAGGGGACGGCGGTGAATTGACGTCGCGGAGCGAAAATCTCTTCGTAGACGCCGTCGTTGCCGGGGTCGAACTCCACCTGCAAGAACAGAGAGTCGCTGTTGAAGTCGACCGATCCCGTCATGGTCACTTTCGATCCGAGCTGAACCGAAAAGAGGCCGCCCGTCATGGTCACGCGACTGGTGTTGTTGTCCCAGGTTTCCGTCCACAGGGGATTGCCTCCGCTCGATGCGGCGAAGATCTTGAAACGCATATTGTAACTGCCGTTGCCGATGGCCGTGCCGCTTGTGAGACTGATCTTTCCCTGGTAACTGATGGGCTTGTAGATGCCGGTCGCGGCTTGTGCGGGCAAAGCGTAGATCACGATGGCGAGTGCAAGGGCAAGGAGAACCTTGCAAGCGGTTAGCGGGTAGAGGTTAGCGGCTAGTTTTTTGATTTTGCTGATCGCTACCCGCTGACCGCTGACCGCTTCTCCGTTTGACCGGATCTCTTTCCATCGCCGGTGGATGGTGAAGAGGCGATTCATGGGAGGGTGAAGTCGACGGATGTGTCGGGGGTGCTGTGTGCTTTCAGGTTCGCGGGTTTCTCTGAGAGAGCGACTGCGGTCATCGCGATCAGGAGGCCGATATTGACGAGCATGCTCGTCAGGACCAGCGCACGCTTCAGGGGACGCCAGTTTTTCTTTCGCAAGCGGCAGAGCGTGCAGGAAGGAGCGGCGGCGTCCGTTGTCGGAGACGGCTGCTCAACCGCGAGTGTGTTTGAACCACACACGTCACTTGCCGGCGCGGCAGGTAGGGGCGCTGCGCTCTGCTCAACTGGCGAGCGGTCGTGTTGCCAGATGAGACCCATCAATTTCGGTTGGTCTTCGAGCGTCGTCAGATTGCGCGGGTCGTAGCGGCTTGCCCAACGGTAGAACCTCGGCCTGCTGATGTTAAACGCACGGCAGGTGGCACTCACAGAGCCGCCCTGGGCGAAGTGAAGCAACCATCGCAGCCGATCGGTCACCATGTCTGCACACCCGCCTCGGCTTTCCAGGAGACGAGTGAGTTCCTCGGTGCGGAAGTGGATCTGGGGCATGTGAGTGTGTGTCGGGAACCGCGTGTGTTCCGCGATTGTTCCGTTACGGAGCAATCACAGTATTGTACCACTTCTTGTCTTTTTGCGCAAAACTCGGTTTGCCGGGGACTAGACCAGAAGTGTGTGGATTTTCCGAGAGAGCAATCCAGACAGTACGGAGAGACGGGAGCGGTAGCAACGGATGTTGTATCGAAACATGACTTCCGAGAGGAAAGACGACAAGGATCGGCGCGGGAAGCCCCGGTAGACGTGACGGGAGAGCTCCTTGGCATGTCCCCAGATCCCTTCCTGGGTGTTGGTGTGGACGAATCTCGCCTGGCTGTTGGTGAACTCTCTGGCATGACACACCGTCATGTGGCGGTAGAGGGCGTTGTAGCCCGCATGTTCGTCGGTGAAGACCAAGCCCTCGCTGCCCACGGCTCTCTCCACGAGCGGGCAGAGGGTGTCTTCCCTCCGATCGGGAATGATCCGCAGGAGGCACTGCTTCGTTGTTCTGGAGACTCCTCCCAGCACCCACTGCTTGCTGAAGATCGATTCGTCCCATTCGGAGCAGCCTGGCAGCGTGCGCGGCGCAAGACCCGCAACCAATGTCCGCAGAAGACGATTGGCGCGCTGGCCTGTCTTGCGATTCGCATCCAGGAAGCGGGCGAGATCAGCGCCGGACAGGCCGCCTCTCGCGCAGAATAGCCGTAGAACCATCTCCCATTCTTGATCGGAGAAGTGGCTGCCGCTCTTGGCGGTGTTCGTCCTGCTGGTGAACGTGCGGGCACAGTGCGGACACTTGTAGCGTTCCCTACGCCTTGCATCTCTGCCATGACGAAGAGCGCCGGAAGCACCGCAGAAGCGGCAGAAGATTCTCCTTGCAGACATAAAACCAGGAAGAATGAGAATTAGAAGCCATTTCTACTCTCTCAATCCACACGTTTCTGGTCTACTGCCGTTTGCCGACGTCCAAGGGCATGATTTGGCGGTAACGTTACAGCCCCTCCGGCGTCGTTCCGGGGTCCGGGTGGATACAGTCTTCCTTGAGAATGCGATGCCAGCGTTCGGTCTTACCGTTACTCTGAGTATCGTACGGTGAGGTCCGGGCATCGTCGTGCCGCACAGGCGAATGAATTCCTTGAAAGTCCCTGGCGACGAACTGCGGCTCATTGTCGGAGATGACGCGGGTCCTGGCCTCGAGGAAGCGTTCCCGCGGTCGGTGAACGATCTGCTTGATGTCGGCCTCGGTCATGGTTTCGTGAATCCGCCAGTGGATGACAAAGCGACTGCACCCATCGAGGAGGCTGCACTGGTAGAAGAAGGCGCCGGCAATGTTGATGGACGTGACATCGATGTGCCAGTGTTTATGCGGCCACAGCGGCTGCACGAAGCCTTGGCCCTTGGAGAAGGGCCTGGGGCTGTGGTGGTCGAGCCCGCCAGCATCCTTTGAGGATGCGATAGACTCTGAAGGGACTGCAGACGGCACTGTCGGCGTCGTTCATCGTGAAGGCCAGGCGGCGGAAGTCCTCGAGAGAATACAGTGCGTGGACGTCGAGGATGGCTTTGCGTTCCTCGGCTCCCAGCCAGTGGTCGCGAGGAATTCAGGCGTGATGTCGTTGATGTTGCCGGCGTGCCGCTTCCGGGAGTGCCACTTGCTTGTTGGCGAACCGATCCAGATCACCGAGCAGGCGACGGCGATGCCGGTGTTGTCGGCCCAAGCCTTGACGAAAACCACGATGGCGTCGCGGGTGTCGTGGGGAACCCAGAGTCCGCTCAGGGTTCCCCTATGATGGAAGAGATAGACAAGAGGAATTGGAACACCACATCATTTTTCAGGATCACTTACAAAAAGTACCGGGCGAGCAATTGTTAGGGCAATAGAGGCCCTGCGGAGTCTGGTAACACGGTCCCCCCTTCTTTGCGAGAACCGACGGGGCGCCGCCGAAGAGCGTGAGGGCGATGGCACCCGCAAGAGCAATCGCGCCGATGCGACCGAAACCGGGAGAAGAAAGGAGGGAGGGATACTGCATACGGATTAGGATGGAAGAAATAGACAAGAGGAATTCTCGCACACACTCATTTCGAG
>JBBSDR010000115.1:0-10350 GCA_038240465.1 Gemmatales bacterium | reverse complement strand
CGGGGTTTGACCCCCTTTCCACGACCTTGATGCCTCTGGCCGGGCTGCGGGCGCGGAAGAGGGATAGGCAGCGGGGAGTCAAACATGACAGGCTTTCGTCGCTGCCCTCCAAAAGGTTTGGCGAAATGAGGACAAACCAGGTCACACGAATGTACGGGTTCGCCCCGAGCCATTAGAGGAACGCAAGCGATTTCAGGCTTTTTTTCGACGGTGGCCGGCCTTCTGGCCCTCTTCTGGAGGTTGGCGACCCCGAGATGGTCTGATCTTGATCGGCTTCGTCGGTGATTGCTCAGGCGCCTCCGTGTCGCATGTGGTCTCCTCAACGTGGGCGGCCGTGGTCGCTCCGATGCGGCAGAGCGCCTCCTCCAGAAGCTGGGCGGCGACTTGCATCGGGCTGACCTTACGCTCCGCCGTACTCATCTCTTCGGCCAGTTCCGTGAGCCTCCGGACGGTGGCGTCGCTCATGGGCACCTTGGCGCGCGTGACCCAGTCTGGGTTGGTCGGCCGGCCAGGCCGTTCGCCCCGGCTGGGGGTCAGCCGCTGGTGTATGATGCGCGCCAGCCGGGCCATGCCAAACGGGCCGCCGCCCACGTCGGGAACCTCGCCGACGATCTCAGCTCCGAGCAGTGTTGCGAATTCCCGCGGATCGATGGGCATGGTCAGACTCCAGGTTGAAGGGGGAAGTTAATCTGATACATGACTTTGTCGAGGACGCACGCGACCGCCCCCTGATTGGTCGTCCGCCCCATGTCGAGCAGAAACTCGCGGAGGGCTGGAGTGTGTTCGCGGATGGCGGCCTCGTTCGTGAAGCACTGGATCAGCACTGGCCGGTCCCAGACAAGTCGGCCACCCTGGGCGTCATCCCGCCAGGTTCCCCATCCGCGCGGAAAAGCGGTAGCGCCGGTGAACCGCTGACCCAGGAGTTTCAGGGCCTTGCGAACCCATCGTTTCTGCGCTTTTTTCCCAAGCGCATCCCCTTCACGGTCAGCGCTGGGGATGAACAGGACCAGCAGGGACGTGTCGCTGGTTGTGGCCTGGAGCAGTTCGCCGAAGTCGGGCATCACTTCCTCCTCTTGCCAGGATCCCACTTTTGCACCCAAAAGTCAACAGGCTAACATCATACGCCAGGAGGAGTAGTTTGTCTTCTGTCTGCGGGTCTGGTAGGCTGTCGATTCGTGCTTGCCGTTCGCCACCTCGCCAAGGATACCGTACCCCGGATCTTTCCTTCCCTGGGATCTTTCCTTCCCCATATCTGTTCAACGGCTTTCGGAATCACTGAACTGAGCGGTCAGTTCTCGGCTGCCGAGGCGGGGGCGGAACGGTCCGCGACACCGTTTCTTCCCCCGACACCGTTTCTTCCCCGGAAAAAGGTCGGGTTCCCAACCAGCTTGCTCGGTGGCGGACGCGGGCCAGAGATGTTTCGCGCGGGGCCTGCCCCCCTTTCCACCCCCTCGAAGATTCGGCACGAGGGATCACCCGAGTAACTGCACCTCCCCCCCGACCGAGGCCCCGTCGGGCTTGCCGGGTTCTCCCAAACGCTCAAGTGCCTCCACCAACTCGCTCAGATTCCCGACTTCCTTCGCGCCCTCCAGGGTGAACACGATCACCCCCCACGCCGGCAAACTCCCCTGATAGCGAACCAACCAGACGTGTCCGCTCTCGCCGGCTGCCTCGCCATTGGACCTGCTCATCTCGTCAACGATCCGGTCGAAAATTCCACCGCCCGGTGAAAGAAAAATGTGACTCTCGTCGTGATCGTCGAAGACCTCGCCGCTCGTGGTCACGCGGACTTCTTCGGGCATGCCCGGCAACTGGGCCGCGTAGGAACCGGCGTCCAGCGGCCGCCATGCCATCTCGGCGGGTCGCACATCGAGGCGGTTCAACGCTTTGTTGATGTCATTCATCGTGAGAGGCGGCTCAGGCAGGGCCGGCATCTCAAGAGCTTCCTGGGCAACCTCGTCGATGTCCAATGGAATCTCATTCGCAGCGCGAGCCATCCTATCCACTTCCGCCAGTAGTCGTTGCCGTGCGGCCTCGCGGTTCTCCTTCTTCTCCAGGGCCACGGCCTCGAACTCCTTCGGTAGCCGTGACAGGATGGGCTGGAGCTTGCCCACGATACCCTGAAAGAGGTTGATTCGCTGACCGAGTGAGAAGTACACGTCGGCTTCCACCGTGTCCTTGTAAGCCAGGTTGAGGACGCGGATCACCGGGTACTTCTGACCGATGCGGTCAATTCGCCCCACGCGCTGCTCGACCTTCATCGGGTTCCAGGGCAAATCGAAATTTGCCAGACAGCCGCAGAACTGGAGGTTCAAGCCCTCGCTGGCAGCGTCGGTGCAGACAAGGAGCTTGACGGACTTCGCCTTGAAGGCCAGCTTGATCTGCTCCTTACTGCAGTGAGTCCAGAAGCCGCCGTTATCACGCCGCTGGCCGCCGCTTCCGGAGTAGCAGGCGATGGGGATGTCGGGCAACTCGACCGCGAGGTACTCCTTCAGAAAGTCCATCGTGTCGGCGTACTGAGTGAACACAATGGCCGAATCATAGCCGTCCGCGAACGCCTGGACCAACTCGGCCTTGAGCCGCTTTGCCTTCGTGTCCGTACCGAGCTTGCCGCCGCGCTTGAGCAGCCCCAGAATGGCCTCGCGCTCCTGAGCGAGGAGTCCATCCTGCGTCAACTCGGAGGCATCGTCCACATCTTGCACCTCATCGCCGGTCTCATCCTGCGACAGGTCTTCCTCGTCGATAGTCAGGGTTGATTGGCCGGCCGAAATCTGCTCCAGGTGTTTGTTCAGAGTTTGCTGGAGGGCGTAGAAACTGCTGGCCAGCCGCCGCTGATAGATGGTCAGCACGAAGCCGATGGCGGTCTTCTTCGCCGGGACCGCCTGGTTGTAAGTGGTGCTGATATAGTCCTCGACTGCCTCGTACAGGGCGCGTTCCGAGACGGTCAATTCAACGGCGATGTCGCGAACATCGCGAGTGGCAATGGGAGTATCCAACAGGCCGCGTTGATGATAGAGGCGAAGCAGGCCGCGTGTGTGCCGTGACATGCGGTGGCGGACGGGGCTGAACCGGCGCAGGATTTCAAGTGCGCCCTGCCTGTCGCTGGCTGACAGCCGCTTGAGCGGGATGCCGCTGCCGGTCTGGCGCAATGCCTTGAGGATGCGTTGACGACCCAGCTTGCTGATTTGCGGCAAGACTTTCGCCATCGTGTCTTCATCGACAGGTCCGAAGGCGGACTCCACGTCCCGGAACATCTCGGCCAGGAACTCCAGTTCGGACTGCGACGGGTTCCCCGTGGCGGCCTCGAAGTAGCGAACGAAAGACTCACTCGACGCGGCCCAGCGAGGCGGCAGACCCAGCAAATTCAACAAGTCCCACACTTCGACCGGGGCCACTTGCATGGGCGTCGCGGTGAGCAGGAGGAGGCTCTTGCAGTGGTCCTTCAGTTCCTGCATCAGCCGCAGCAGAGTGTTCGGTCCGCCCTCCTGGGGAGTACCGGCAGACTTGCGGCGGGCGTGGTGCGCTTCATCGAGAACCAGCAAATCCCACGGCTCGGCCTCGAGCAGTTCCCCGGCCCGGTCGCATCGCCGCATGAGCTGGCTGGAGCAGAGGACAAACGGCTCCTTGTGCCATTCGCCAGGCTCGACCTTGCGTTCCCTAGGACCTTGCCGGCCGTAGGCCAGTCGCCGGGTGAGTTTCTGACCGTCATAGATCGGCACGTCGAGGTTGAACTTCTCGTACAGTTCATTCTGCCACTGGATCAGCACTCCCTTCGGGGCCATAACCAGGATGCGGCGGGCCAGTCCCGAGAGCCAGAGCTGGCGGATCAAAAGGCCTGCGGAAATTGTTTTCCCGAGTCCGACTTCATCGCTGAGCAGCAGGCGGCAGGGCCAGGCGTCGTACATCCGCTTGAACGTGCGCAGTTGGTGCGGCCAGGGGTGGACGGTGGAGGTAACCTCGCCGACGCGGATGCCGTTCTTCATGCGGGCGGCATGCTTGATGTAGCCCCAAACGATGCGCCGTACTTCGTCGGGCAGGAGTTTGTGAGCAACTTTTTCCGGAGTTGCGCTATCCTCGCGCGTCAGGGCGGGTGGAGTGACAAAGCGGTCATCTTTTGGCAGAAACTCCAGCAGCCGCAATTTCACCGCTTCGGGAAAGTCGAATACCTTCACACTCTGGGCATGGTCGCCCCAGAGGCGGGCGAACGCCTCGACCTCGTCGAGAACATGGCGGGCCTCACGACCTCCTTCCCACGAACAGTGAACGTGGAACGACTCGCGGTTGTTGATCCAACCGCCTTGCGTCTCGTTGATGCTGCCGCTGAAGCTGAGGCGGTTGGCCTCGCCGTCGGTGAGGATGCCGACCTTCTCGTGATAGATGCCGATGGCTGTCGTCGGGCGGCCATCGGGCAGCACCGGAACGGCCACCTTCACATCGAGATTGCCCCTGGAGATCATCCAGGCCAGGGCTTCCAGTCCGTTGCGGGCCGCAAGGTCGGGGGGCATGAGAGGCACGGCAGCGAGGTGATCGTTTACCTGTCGGCGGAGGTCGTAGCCTTGCTCAATGGCTCTCACTTCGTCATCGTGCAGCGTACAGCCGACGATGAGCCGCATACGACCGCCGTTGGCGATCAGCTTCTCGATCCCGCGTGCCGCCAGGGCGAGGGCGGTGGCGGAGAAGTAGCCTGTCATGCGGTCGTACTGGACCGCGCACGACAGGGCCGGCACATAGAACAGCGAGATAAGGTTGCCGTCTTCATGCCGGTAACTGGTGTCCCAGGTGTGGCTCGGCAGGGGTGTAGTAGCCAAGGTCAATTCACGGCTTTTCCAGTCACTGGCTTGCCCGTCGTGCGAATCAGATGCAGCAGCCGATCGATTGTTTGCGTTGTGTAAAGTTCCGTTTTCGTGTCACCCAGGACCTCTTCGACGGCATCTGCTGATTCCTGTTGGGCGCTGCTGAATTCCCCGACGACAACTAGTTTCAACTCCCCCAACGTCGAGTCCGGATGACGATACAGCAAGTCTCCCTCGAAGGCATACCGGCCTGCCTTCTGGATGACCCCCCCAGGAGAGAGATCTCGAAATGCAGCAGGCTGGATGAGGTTCAAACGACCGTTTTGGAACCCATAGGGGACCCGCAGCGTTCGCTGGAAACCACGGAGAGGGACATTCAGGTCTCGATGAATGAACGGAGCCACATCCACCTCGTCGAAGTATCGGTCGAGACGATTGCGCACCCGAGTAGCGCTTTTCCGCTGTCTACCGCCCACGAGCCGATTAAAAAGACGATTCAGTTCCTTATCCGGATCTTCGACGGCGATCGATCTCGGCGCGGTCAATCGCATGGAATTCGCACGGCTTGCCGCGAACCGCTCCAATGATGCGAGGTCACGAAACTGATCGCGATTGAGGGTTAAACGCTGCTCGATCGAATACTTGATCAAGTTGATCTGTTCCCAGTCGGGATCGATCGGTCGAAAGAACCGTCGAATCCGGTCGTTCCCCTTCGCCGTCCGGGCCTTCAAGTAGAATGGATCGGCGCAGAACAGCACCACCCCGACGTTCGCCCCCTCCTGGCGGGAAAGGTCCGGGCAATACTGGATAACGAAGTAATAGCCGGTTACTGGCTTCATGGTTGTCCCCCTCACTCCTGGAGGCACATAAGTTACAGGTTCGCGCAGAATCGATCGGCGTTCTGAAGGAGGAATGCCGCCCGGCCCAGGACAAGGTCACACCAGGCGATTCGGATATCATCCGTGATCCCCCACTCGGGTGGGAGGTCGGTGAACATTGGCCCCAGTTCCTCCCGACGGATAGCGCCGATCCGGATGAAGGCTTGTTTCACGTCTTGCTGGCTTACTCTCCCTCGGAACTCCGGAAAATACCCGTAAAGCCGCTCGTCGCCAATCGGCCCCTTCGCCAATCGATCCCTCTGCGTCTGGCGGACAGTTGGGCGGGGGGTTGCGAGGACGGTGAAGCTGGTGCGCATGGAGCATTGTCCGCCTGCCTGCCCGTGCGAACAAGGGCCGCTCGCTCAGCTCTCGCCAATCGCCCCATTTCCGCCTTCGAGCGTCGCTTCATCCGCTGTAGGCTCCGAAGAGGCTGGAGAAGGAATGGGACCGCCCTCTCCGGGATGCCGCAAGACTCCCCCCTCCGGCCTCCTCCCGCCGCAGGTGAGGCACTCGTCGTACTCTGACGAGATGACATTGCCTGGACATCCGCCCAGGCCACAAGTCTCCCGACGCACTTCGTAGTTCTCTCCGCAAAGGAAGCAGAACACGTTCGTCGAGTCCGGTGCGTTCGGCTCGAGTTGCGCGAGCGTCACGCCAATCTGCCAGTTCGCGCACTCGTACTCACACCCTGGGCAGAGGTAACGTCTCTGTCTCTTGTCAAAGTTGAAGAAGCGCCTGACCTGCCCCCTCTGAAGGAGATCGACGACGTATACAACCTCTCGTGCCATCCGGCATCGTCGGTGGTCTTCATCGTAGTCAGGGTCGAAGTCGGGTTCCCTTTGGAGGTGTTGTCGGCGAAGGCCGAGCCAAGCGTTGGGTCCGATCATCGCCTCAACCATTTCCAGGATCGCCAGGACGCCGTCCTGAGTCGTGAACCGGAGCCGCCGATCGACCGTGTGCATGACAGAGTTTCGCAGCCGCCGCAACTGCTCGAATCGCTCCTTGAACTGGTCGGACAAACGCGGCGCGCACAGGGTGTCATGAGCGCGGATCAAGTCCTGTGCGTCGATCGTTTTGAAGTCCGCGAAGGAAATGTCCACCCGGTCGCACCCGCTCGGCCATTCGCCAGGGTCCCCAGAAATCAGCAGGAACGGGCTGACTTGGGCGATCTTGCCTTTCAGGAGGAACTCAGTGCCCTGCTGCGCGAGGGCCACCGCCGTGGCCAGTTCCTGCTGAGCAACTCGCCAGTATTCCGCCACGGCCTGCGCCCACCGGCGATCCTCTAACGCCCGTCGTTCTACGGTCTTGGGGAGTTCGGGGTGGTGTTTAACTGCCTCGGCCCACCTGCGTTCGTCCTCTTCCGACCGCGGGTCTCCCTCATTGGACACTTCCTCTCCCGCCTCTTCGGCGGCTTCGGGAACTGCATCACTTCCCGTCTTCTTCTCCTCAGCGTCTTCATCGTCCTTAGATTCTTCGGAGGGCTGTTTCGGGAGGTTCAGAGCGATGGATAGGACGGTTTCCCAAGCGAGGTTTAGGAAAGCGATGCCATTATTGTCGAAGTCTGCCTTCGTGGGGATGTCGAGGATCATTGTCTCCGCCTACAAGTGGTTCCAGTGACGGCGCAACAGTGGGCCGCGGTTGGCTTGCAGAACGGCGAGCGCCGCCCGGTTGGCATCAATGCACTCGCTGAAGTCGCGTAGCTGCCCGCGGACACCGGTGGCGTGGAGTCGCGCGAGGAGTTCTTCCCCGAAATCCAGAGCCTGTTCGTGCGCAGCCACTGTCCCCTCAAAAGTCGCCCGCCGCGCAACCGCGACCTGGCTGTGCAGGGACTTCAGGTAGTGCCGGAACGCCAGCGACTCTCCGAGATGCACAGTACTCGGCTGCGCCCCCTGAAAGAGGATGTCGGCATAGTGACTGCCCAGCTCTGGCGGGGGTGCCATCTCGCGTAACACGCCTTGGAGCATGGCGATGTCCAGCGTCGGGATCTTGTACTCGGATAGCGCCTGGGGGCAGTAATACCAAGTGGTCTTCCGCCTGATCTCTTCCTCGTAGACCGCGCGGAACTTTTCTGGGGGGAACGAACGGACGTTCATCCAGGTTCCTGAAGCGATCGCGTTCGCGGCAGCGGAGGCGGCAGCGAGCATCTGGTGGTTGCAGTACCCGAGGATCACTTGCTTCTTCTGTAGCCTGAACCCGGCCGTCAGTTCGAGGACATTCGCTGCCCAAATTGCGTCCTGCACCAGGTAATCGCCATTCGGGTGTTCGCAGACCAGGTAGACGCCGCCGACCGGCCAGCGCCGCCCCTCCTCAAGAATCTCACTTACTTGCTGGATATTTCGCACCACGTCGGCACCGAGGGCCACCGTCGCGAACAGGTCTTCCTGCGCGATGCCAAGAGCCTGGGCTCCCGTGATGAATCCCCTCTGTCGTGTGAGCCAGAATTCGTCGATTGTTGCAGCGTAGCAGCCAGGAATGATCAGACGGCAGCACTCAAGCTCATCGTGCATCCTTCTCAGTTCACCGAGGAGGTGGGCAACTTGCGGCCCCGCCCAGAATTGGATACTTTCGTATTCTTCCGGCCAGTAGGAATGAGAAACCAGCCTCGCGTGGTCGGCGTGCGGGAGGTAAAACTGCGGGTCCAGATACACTGTCCCCCCGCCCGCGCAGATGTCCGCCGCAAGCGTTTGCATCTGGCTATAGTTCATGTCACGCGGGCTGAGGATGACCCCTCCCCCTCCACACTCGGCGAGGAGGGCGCGGGAGTGTTCCATCATGCCGTAACCGAACTGGAGTAGTAACTCCATGACATCCCCCGATTCAGGAGACCCCTTCCCGTTCGCAGATCTCCCTGATCCACGTCAGCGCCTCGTCGGCGGTGTGCAGTCGCTGCTCGCGGTGTGTGCGAGTCATCATCTGGACCAGATCCCGGAACTCGTTCGCAGCATCGACCTTCCGGGTGAGCGGTGCCGGGGCGACCGTCTCGATCTTCCGAAGAACCTCCAGTTCGTCCCTTGCTCCGTTCCAAAACGGGTTCACCCCATTGCAGCATTCGTGCAGCGTGACACCGAGCGCGAACAGGTCTGTCCGGGCGTCGATGTCCTGCCTGAGATTTCTACATTGCTCGGACGGGGAGTAGCCCGGCGTCCCGAATGCGTGCTCGATACCGGTGGCGGTCAAGGATTCGAGATCGAGGTGACGGGCGAACCCGAAGTCGATTAGCCAGAAGCGACCATCGTTGTCCCCGATGATGTTGGCGGGCTTGACGTCCCGATGGACGATCCGCACCTGCTCGGCTGCCGCCAAGGCCTCCAACATGTGCAGGGCCAGCCCCATGAGGGCGGGCGGGTCGAGGGGGCCGCTGGTTCGCAATCGCGACCGCAGATCACTGCCCGAGATTCGTGGCTCGCGGAGCCAGACAACTTCGCCGAGTTGGCTGGAGATTTGTCCCACTTCAAGGACGCGTGGTACGCGCGGGGAGCAAACCCTTTGGGCCGCCTCGACCTCCCGAAGGACCCTCTGCGGGTCCGAGTTTGAATGGAAGAGTTTAAGGACAATTTCGCCGTCTGTGTTGTGAGTGCAGCTGAACACACATTTCTGACCTCCCCGACGGAGGGGCGTAAACCCCGTCACGCCGGGAAAACTCTGCTGCAACCAGTCCTGGTCAAAGCTCATAGGGGCCGCCTGTACCTTTAGTCCATTCCCCCAGCCCTCCACACCCATTCGTTGAAGAGCCAGGATGCGTACGATCTGGGGATTTGCGCCAGCCGCGGGCAGAGTTCAACACTGTCGAGCGGCTGCCCCTGCGTCCGCAAACCGATCCCGAACCGGGCTGCCTCCTTGAGCAGGATAGGTGTGCGGGGGAGGCGAGGGAGAAGTAGGTAGGACTCCGAGGCGAACCAGACGTTCTGGAACGCCTGCTGTAGCCCCTCCTGCCAATCGCTCACCTTGGCCTCAATCGCAACGAGCCGCCGCACCGCAAAGACGTCCCGTAGGGAACGCAGTCTCCATCCCAGCGAGCTCTGGCGGATGACCCCCGCAGCAAGTAGACGCTCCAACGAGCGTTTCGGGTTCGCGGGGAAGAAGGTCTTGAGCCTCGCAAGGTCCGCCGCGCCCATTGTAGCCAGAAAATGCGCCACGCGGACGTCGATCTTGGTCAGCCGCTTCCTGTCCGTCGTCCATTGCTGGGTTGCTGCCGCATGCCAGTAGACGGCGACAACGTCCGGGAAGCCCGACTCGATCTCCGGCTCCAGGAACACCGTGAGGCGCTGGCCGCGCGGGGCGCGAGGCAAGTGCGATTCGATATACTCAAGTACGAGGTCGTACTCAGGCCCTTCGCGCGGAGACCGAAGCGTCAGTCCCCCCGACTGGAACGAGGGATAGCTCCGGACAGTCTTGGCGGTGATGATGTTTAGGGGCTCTGACTTCGGCGCTCCTGGGCCGCTCCCAAACTGGACTTCTCTCGGATCGGGTAAGTGTATCATTCCGCCCCCCTCTTCGGAATCATGATAGTATGTACAGTAACGGCAATTCTATCACTCGGTTGGTGTGCTTCCCAGCACGGTAGGGTGGTCGGGAAAGTCTATCTTGCGGGCCGAGCGCAGGTGGGAAAGGCTGAGAGGTAGGGGTAGCTGGAACATGTCGCGCCCTGCATCCCCTTTAGCCTTTTCGGTCGTTTTCTG
>JBBSDR010000114.1:0-10397 GCA_038240465.1 Gemmatales bacterium | reverse complement strand
GGCGAGGCGGACGGAGTCGAGAGTTCCCTCGGGCAAGAATCTTTCCTCATAAGCCGCTTGAGCCAAAGCCGTCACGCAACTTGACTGCCAGATGGTGTCAAGCGCGACAGAGTGAAAAGGGTTGCCAAAGATGTCGCGGAGCGCAATCGCCTGGGACGATTGTTCGGGTGCCATGATAGTTCCAACATCGCACACGTTATAACCCCCGGCACGCCAGATAAGGGCCTCGCCGGTGAAAAGAGAGGCATTGCAGGCTGCGTCCATTCCCTCTCGTGCAGCGGCGTAATAGACGGAGGATGCGGCTCGGCGCTGCCATTTCGGTGACACGGAAAATGGTCTCGGAGTTACGCCACGGCTCTCGGCCACTTGCTGGGCGGTCTTCCGCGCTTGAGATCGTGCTTCCTGTCCAACAAGTCCATCCGAGAACCGCTCGGCAATGTCGATGACCTCGCGCACTGTCTCGTCGCGAAGCAAGGGCCAGATGCGCCGGCAACACGCGCAGGCGAACAGCCTGAATTTCCGCTCGCTCCCTCGGCTCCGCAGAAACTCGAGCATCGGTCTCGGGTCGGAGCAACCCAGCCACTCCGCTTCCGTCATGACCTTCTCTACCTCCTCATGGCCTTTCTCCGGGAATCTCGTTCAGCGTGTAAGCGCCGGTCGAATGCACCAGTTCTTCGCTTTTCGACGAGCGCACGCCTTTTGCCTGGATCATGTAAACACGATCCTTAACCAGCGGGGCGGTCCTCAGATCGACGCTGCGGCCATCCGCTGCCACCTCGATTCGCTCGATGGGCAGGCGCGTCCGGTCCAGTTCGGGCGAACCGTAAGCGCCCGTCTGTTCGTAGCGGTAATGCTCGATCCGGTAGGAAGCCGCGTCTCGCGCCGTCGCCGGGGAGACGGGAGCCGTGAAGACGATGCGGAAGCCGCGCGGCAAAACGTGGATCGACTTCATCTCGAACGGCACCGTTCCGGTGTAGTCGATGCGGAACAGGGCGCCGCGATCCGGCTGCGCCATCCAGCCCGGCTCGGTGATGCCGCCCACCCACAGCCGTCCCTTCGGATCGAACGCCAGCGTCACTGGCCCGAGCAGCCCCTGGCCCCAGAAGGGGAAACAGGCCCCCTGATACTCGCCATTCACTTTCTCGACGTTGGCCCGGACGATGGCACCGCCGAACATCAACTCGGCCATGAAGAGCTGGCCGGCGAAGGGGCCGAACTTGCCGCCGCTATTGTCGTAAGCAACGCCGTTGATCGACTTCGCCCAGCCGTAGGGGACCCAGACAGCCGTCTTTCCCGCCGGCTTCTTCGTGTGTTCGCGCTGGGCCGGGTTGGGAAAACCATAGAAGCGTCCCTCCGAGAGATGACACAGCTTGTTCGTCGGCACCCACTCGCCCTGGTTGTCGGTGAAGAAGACCTCTCCCTCCGGGCCGCTGCACCATCCCAGCGGATTGCGAAAGCCGAAGCCGACTTCCTCCGGCTTCTTGCCGGGGACCAGTCGCAAAGCGCTGCCGGAGCCGGGCATGGTCGCGTTGGTGTAGGGAGCGAAGGTGTAAACGAATGCCCCGCTCCTGTCGCGGGCCAGGCCGTAGCCGTAATCGTAGGTGTCCGCGATGCCGTGCGGCAGAGAGGCGACGCGATCGAAGCGATCCGCCGCGCTGGCTGCTGCCGCGTGAGGAATTCGCGTGAGGTTGCGCCGATGCAGGACGTACAGGGCGTCCGGGTCGGCGAGCATCGAGAAGCACTCCTGAAACAGGCCGCGCGCGTAATTGTCGAACGTCGCTCCCCTGCCGTTGTCCGCCGGATCACGGACGACCAGGAGTTCGCCGGTCTTCATCGAGGCCACGAACACCCGGCCATCTTTGGGATGGACCGCCAGCGCCACCGGCATGACGCGGTCCTCGCCGGAGATCGTCTTCGGCCGGGGGTAGGCAATCGCACGATATCCCGGCCGCGACATGGACCCCTCGATTTTCCCGAGATCGGCAAGGATGGTCAGCTCGACGGCCGGTGGCGACTTCGCGTCGGGAAGAGAGAACAGGATCGCCACCGCCGCGGCTCCGCGCCTGTCGGGAACCAGGATGATCCGGCTGACGCTGTCCTTGATCGTCGCGGTTTCCTCGCCGACAACGCGCTCGACCGTGATGGTCTCGGGGATGCGCGAATGCAGTTCGAGTGAGTGCAGCGCCGGAACGCCGCTGAAGGCCAACTCATGGAGAAGCCCGCGCTTGTTGCGCTCCTTGCGAAGGCGCAGCGTCTCGACCATTTCCACCGTTCCCGAATTGAACTGGAGTTGCCAGCGCAGACGCGCGCCGTCGGCCAGACGGTCGTAACCGTGCAGCAATCGCTCTGTGGGGACCTCCGGTTTACCTGGCCCGATCAGTTGCAGGGCAGGATCGGCGCGAAAGCCAGTGGCGAGAGGCGTCCCGGAGACGGTGAAACTGCGCAGCCGGCCCTGCACACCGCGCAGGATTTGAGCGCCGAGATAGCCGCTGTGCGGCCTACCGGCGCCGAGGTCGTACACAATCAGATCGTGGCTGCCATAGAGGAGGGAGAGGCTCTCGACGACGGCACCGTCGGGCAACCGAATCGGAATCTGAGCGACGAGCGGCGGCTCATCGGTTGCCGGCGTGGACACCGGCATCGGCGGAGGCGCTTTCGGCGTGGGGGCCTTCTTGCCCAGTGCGAAATAGCTCCATAGCGCCTCCTTCTGCTTGACCGGATCGCCATCAAGGATGGATCGCAGTTGGGCCGGCTGTCCCTTCTGAAAGATCGTTGGCATCGGTGTACCGGGATGGAACCGCGCTGGTCCTTCGAGAAAGCGATCGAACCAGTCCCGGCGGATGCGTCCCGATACACGGGTCAGGTCCGTCCCCACAGCGCCGGGGTCCGGACCGGACAGTGTTTGGCCATCCCAGACGTGACACGACACGCAGCCGTATCCCTGAAAGCCGGCAATGGCTGGACCGGTGAGCGATCCAAGCGTTGGATCGGCCGGCTTCAACTCCGGCGGATCCGGCGCGATGGGAAGCTCGCCATCGCCCTCGGCCAACGCCTGGAGAATCGTTTCCGCGTTGGATCCAAAGGCCGGCATGCGATACGAGTATCCCGCCTGTCTCAGCCCGGCCACCCCCTCGCGAACAGCCGTGAGAAGGTGGCTGCGGGTGTATTTTTGGTGTGGATTGGTCAACCGGGGCGTCCGCTGCGGCGGCACGTTTTGCAGCCAGGCGCTGCCAAGTGTGCTGCCGACTGCCTCAATGGCCGGCGGACGGTCGCTGTCGCGCTGGTGACAGCGGACACAACCGAGATGGTCGATCAATCTTTGACGACTCGCGAACGGCGACAGGTGCTTCTCGCGGGCGGCGACTGCCTGATAGGCGGCGATGGCTTTTCGCGTCAGTTCGTCCGTCTTGAAGTGGGGCAGCGATTGGCCCATGAGACAACCTCGTTTGTCGTCGGCCAGCGGAACGTTGACGGCGATACCTTGTCCCAACCCGGGATGACACTCGGCACAGTGCTTCTCGCGGACAAGGTTCGCTCCGGCATCCTTGACTCCTCGTCCGCCGAGACGGCGCGCGACGGCCTGGATTTCCTCTGGGGTCGGAACCTTCACGTCTTCTGCTTTCTGGGCCGGCTTCGACCAGAGCAGCAAATAGGCGGCGATGTCTCGGGCAACGTCCTGCGACAGCGGCACCCCAGGCATTCGCCCATCCGGGTAGCGCGCCTTTGGGTTGCCGAGAAACGCGGCCAACTCCGCCGCCGGCAACCGCTCCGCCAACCCTGTCAGCGGAGTGCGTTCAACAGCGGCCTGCTCGACTTGCTCGACGTCGGGAAGGTAATGACAGGTAGCGCAGCCAACGCTGACAAAGTAACGCCGGCCCATCCGATGATCGCCGGCAATCGCCTTCGCGGTGGGCTTGTCGGCAGCGGGTCCAAGGAGATACTCGGCAACGAGCCAGCGCTCCACGAACCCCTTACGATCCGCGCTGAATAGGGAAGGCATGTGCGCATCAGGACGCACCTTGGCCGGGTCGGCAAGCCAGTCGAGCAGCCAGGCACGATTGATCCGCTGGCCGGCATCAGCCAGCGATGGCCCCGGCGGCGCTGAGGTGATGCCGGGAAAAGCTCCACTGTGACAGCGAGCGCAGCCAGCCTGTTCCACCGCAACTCGCCCTTTCTCGGCCAACTGTTCCTGTGCCAGCGCGGGAGTCCGTTCCGCGGCGAGGTGCTTCAGGTGCCAGGCGGCGAGGGGTTCCCGAGAGAACGTCGCGCCCTGCCACCAGAGTTGCAGCCGCGCCGGCAGATCGGCAAGCGAGCGATAGGTAATCTTCAGCCGATACACTCCCGGCTCGCGGTCCAAGCGTTCCTTGGACCGAACCTGCGCCGTCTCGCTTTCGCCGCGCCCCTTTAACACGACAATGTCATCGACTTCCATCGTCACTTCGCCGCAGAGATAGGCATCGAAGGAAATCGGTCCTCCGTCCTTGAGGTCCAACACACCCGTCCACGTCACCTCGAACGGCCCTGCGGGGATACGGGGGTGTGGACTCGAATGCCCCAGGTGGAAAGCGGGCTTGGCATCGATGCGCGTCAGGCTCGACTCCCTGTCCGCCAACGTGCGATAATGGGCGACGAGACCCGGCCGCAGCGCGTCCGGCTCGACCTCCAGGGGCCGGGGAGCCGCGCCCCAGAGTCGCGCGCCGATCAGCAGCACGAGGAGTCCACACGCCCATTGCCGCACACTCATAACGATGACTCCCTCAAGGACGGACGGGCGCCGCAGGCCCGGATAGTTGCCACTGTTCATCGAAGAAGCCGGCCCGAATCACCACGTCGTCCAACGCCTCGGACGGTTTCTCGGGGACCTTGTCACTGACTTTCAGCACCGCCCAGTCTCCCAGGCGCGGGAAGAGCAGGTAGTTCAACGAGGCCAGTTCTTTCTCGTGGAACGTGTGGCCGCTGTTGATGACGACGTAGCGGCCACTTGCCAGGGGATTCGGCTGGATCAGGACGGGGGCATGATCGGCGGCGGTATACCGTTCCTTGCCGAGTCGCAGTTCCTCGGGCGTCCACCGAATCGGCATCCGGGGCAGCACCTTGTTGATCCAGCGGTTGCTGCCGGGGTCGCCAAAGAGGATCAGGTTGCATCGCTTCACATCCTCCTCGGTGACGGCGGTATCGTCCTTGATCGACAATTCGCCGCGGAAGAAGCGCTGCCAGTCGGAAGCAAAACGCTTCAGGGTCGCATCGGACCACGCCTGCACGGCGGAGTTCCAGGGCTTGCCTGTGCCACGAACGCACAGGAAGGGCGTGGCGAAGGCGTCGTCGATCGGTCCCTGCAAGCCGGGCCGTTTGCCTTCCGGCTTCAGCGTGTCAAGCTCGCCAAGGTAGACCCACTTGCCGGCGCGCTTGCCGATGACCGTCTTGCGCGGCGGGTAGATTCCCTCGCGCACCGGAAGTTCGACGGCCTTGCCGCCGACGCGAAGTTTCAGCGTCGGTTCTTGCAGAACGGGGGCCAGGATCGCGAAACGGTTGACGTTCACCGGCTCCTTCACCTCGACACTGCCATCAGCGGCAACCGTCGCGTCCAACTCGGCACGCGCGTAGTGTTCCTCCAATCCCAGCACTTGCAGCCAGTGGCAACGGCTGTACTTCAACGTCCAGGTGACGAAGCGGATATGTTTGGGATGACGGTCCAGTCCCTTGACAACATACTCATTGATCCGCCGCATCTGCTCCTTGTGGGTGACGGGATCGATGACGTGTCCCGTGCCGGGCGAGATAAGGTTGACCATCTTCAGCCCTTCCTTCTCCATCACCTTGCCCATGAGGACGTGAGCCTGGAAGAAAACGTCCTTCTCTCCCATGCAGGCGATGGCCGGCACCATCCCGGCGTTGGCGGCATAGTCGATCGAATCGAGCATGTGCAACGCCTTTTCCTGGTGCGGCGGCAACGGGCCAACCTTCACGAAAGTTGACAGCGGAGTCTGCGAGAACTGGTGGGTATCGACGTAGCCGCAATACGGTCCAAGGGCGACGAAACGGTCGGGATGCTTCAGACCGAGATGCCAGGTCCCCGAAGCGCCCATCGACATGCCGCGCAGCACGATCCGATCGCGGTCGATGCTGTAATTCCGGCAGACCGCCTCGATCGCCTCGAAGACGTCCGCCTCGCCAGCCCAGCGATAGCAGTTCTCGATGCGGCCCAGCGGATGCAACTCGATGAAATCCTGCTCCGGAGCAGGCTTGCCGCCCTCATCACCCTCGTCGAAACGATTCGCGAAGCGCAGTTCGCTCATTCCCACCGGCCGGCTGCTGCCATGAAGAACAACGTCGAGTCGGATCGGCTTCGCGCGGTCGTATTTGGCTGGGACGAGCACTCCATAAGGTTGCACTGAGCCATCGACGGCCGAGACGTAGCCGCGAACGAGCCGGCCCTTCTTCTCGGCCCAGGGTTGCTTGCCGGACTCCAGTGCCGCCGCTCGCTCCTTGCCTCGCCCCAGCGCCTTCTTCAGCAGCGCCAAGTCGGTTGGCTCCAGATGGGTCTCGTAGCGCAAGGCCCAGGTGATGCCCTTGGCGAACACTTCCGCATCGGCGAGAGCATCCGGCTTCAGGGTTGATCCCGACCGCAGTTTCTTCAAATGGTCGTTCAGTTCCTTCAAGCCGCGCTCGATCGGCTCCTCGGCACTGAGGGAGTTGCCGGTGAACAGGAACACGCCGGCCAGAACAGGGAGCCACCGTCTGATATCCATGAGTATTCCTCCGCGAGTGAGTGAAGGCCGGAGAAGCGGGACGGATTCATCCTTTATCTTGCCGAGGTGGCCACCCAGGTGAGCAACCGATCCAGCTTGGTCACGGCCTCATCGATGTGTTCGAGCTGCACGATCAGGGGAGGAGCGAGCAGGATCAGACTGCCGCGAGCCAGCAGGTGAATGCCCTCTTCCCAGGCCCGCCGGCGGATTTGCAACGGCAGCGGCGAATCGGTGTTCGGCGGCACCAGCGGCGCGTGGGTCGCTTGATCGCGGACCAGTTCCAGGCAGGCGAGCAAACCCTTGCCGCGCACGTCGCCGACCAGCGGATGCCGACCGGCCAGCTCGCGCAGCCGCTCGAACAGCACCTCGCCCATGCGCCGGGCATGCTCGATCAGTCCGTGTTCCTCGTATTCCTCCAGGCAGGCCAGGGCGGCGGCACAGGCCAGCGGATGGGCCGAGTAAGTGCCACCCAGGGGCAGCATGCGCTTCTCGAAGACCTGCGCCAGCGGTTCGCGCAGCATGACAGCCCCCATCGGCACATACCCCGAGGCCAGCCCCTTGGCCAGCACCATCAGATCGGGGACCACACCCTCATGATCGACGGCGAACCAGGCGCCGGTGCGGCCGAAACCGGTGATGACCTCGTCGGCGATGAGCAGGATGCCGTACTTATCGCAGAGCTGGCGCAGCCGCGGCAAGTAGCCATCGGGCAGAGGAAAGCCGCCCGCCGCCCCGGTGACCGGCTCGACGACAATGGCCGCCACCGTCGCCGGGTTCTCCAGTTGGAGTTGTCGTTCGAGGGCGTCCAGGCAGTGAATCCGGCAGTCGGGATACTTCAGGCCGAAGTCGCAGCGATAGCAGTAGGGATCGAAGAAGCGAACTGTGCCGGGAGGGCCAGGCTCGATGGCGCTGCGGCGCGGGTCGCCGCCGACGCCGAGGGTGCCGTAGGTGGTGCCGTGATAGCTGCGATACTTGGCGAAGATCTTGGGCCGGCCGGTGAGCAGCCGGGCGAGGATGAACGCCTGATCGTTGGCCTCGCTGCCGCTGTTGACGAAAAAGCAGTGGTTCAGGTCGCCCGGGGCGCGCTCGGCCAGGGCATGCGACAGGGCGATGCGCTCGGCCGTCAGCATTTGGGGCGAAACACAGCAGGCGCGCTCCGCCTGCCGCTGAATCGCCTCGATCACCCGGCGATTGCCGTGGCCGAGGTTGCAGTGAAAGACCTGCGAAACGAAATCGAGATAGCGCCGCCCTGCACGGTCGTAGAAGTAAACCCCTTCGCCGTGGTCGAATTCCAGTACGGGGTCTTCTCGTTCCTGAACGGTCCAGGGCAGCAGCAGATGACGGCGCGGGGAGTCGAGCAGGTTCATGATGCTCTCCCGAATTTACCTGGAAGCAATGCAGCGATCATCTTACTCTGTAGCGATGCTCAACGCGGAAGGAATTGACGGACGAACCGGAAGGAGTGTGTCTGATGCCGGCCGAACAGCGCAAGTATCTCACCGAGCCAGAGGCATTCCGCGATGTCAGCCGCGGCAACCCCAAGCCGTATGCGCTCACGGGAGACGCCCTGGTCAAGGCGCGCTTGACGCCGGAAAGCTGGCGGCTGGAGATCGTCAGTGATGGCTCGACCAGCCTGGGAAAGCCGCGCCGTCTCGAGGACCGTACCGCTCTCGACCTGCCTGCCCTGGAGGCGCTGGGCAAGAAGCACAGCGTCAAGTTCCTCAAGGCGATGCAATGTCTGAACATCCCCGTGCCGCTCGGCCAGGGTCTGTGGGAAGGCGTGCCGCTGCGCGAGGTGGTGAAGCTGGCCGGCAAGATGAAGAACATTCGCCGGGTCTACTATCAGGGCTTCCACAACAATGACCCCAAGCAACTCTTCCAGTCGTCCCTGAGCTACAGCCAGGTCATGGACTCCGCGCCGTGGGACCTCGGCGTCTTCATCGCCTATCGGCTCAATGGCCTGCCCCTGTCGCTGCGGCGGGGCGGTCCAGTCCGGATGATTGTGCCGTGGACCTATGGGTTCAAGTCGATCAAATGGCTGCAGCGCATCACGCTGACCAATGACTACAAGGCCAACGACACCTACGCCGAGCAAAACAACGATCCGGACTCGCCTCTGAAGACGGCGGCGTATCTCGACGACGGCCCGGAGGCGTTCAAGGCCGGAGCGGACATCACCATTCGCGGCACCGCAATGGCCGGCTGGTCGGGACTGAAGCGCGTCGAATACTGGCTGCGGCCTGACACCGGCACTCATGGCAACCTGGACGAGGACGACAAGGCCTGGCAGACTGCCCGCTGGCTTCCCTGTACGATCGACCCGCAGCCGGAGGACTGGAGCAAGAGCTTGCCCGAGGGCGTGTCGCCAAAGGACGTCTGGGGCTTCGACCGCGAAACGGGCAAGCCCAAGGACTGGCCGCTGCGCTTCAGCGTCGCTCCCTGGAGTGTCACGCTCAAGGGCCTTGCCGCCGGCGCTTACGAGTTCAGAGTGCGAACGATCGACCAGAATGGTTTCGCTCAGCCGGAACCGCGTCCGTATCAGAAGTCAGGCCGGAATGAGATCCAGTACAAGCCCATCATGGTGACGGGGTAATGCTCCATGAAAACCGCCTTGCACTCCGTCAGTTACGCGGGCGTCTGGCCGGGACAGGCCCGCCTTGCGCTGGACGATTTCCTCGTCCGCGCCAAAACGCTCGGCTTCGACGCCGTCATGCTGATGGCCAAGCGGCCGCACCTGTCGCCGCTCGATCACGATGCCAATGCCCGCCGCTCGCTGTGCCAGCGCCTCGATTCCCTGGGGCTTCGTGTGGCCTGCCTGGCCGGCTACACCGATTTCTGCATGGGTGCCGATCGGCCGGACATTCCCTCGCGCGAGATACAGGTCGGATACGTCCGTGAACTGTGTCTTCTGGCCCGCGATCTCGATTGTGGTCTGGTGCGCGTCTTCACCGGCTTCGATCATCCGGCCGTGTCTCACGATCAGCAATGGAACTGGTGTGTGGCCGCGCTTCAGGAGTGCGCCCGCGACACGGCGCATCTGGGAGTGACGATTGGCGTACAGAACCATCACGATGTGGCCGGCCACTGGCAAAGTCTGCTCGATCTGCTGGCCGAAGTGAACGAACCCAACTGCAAGGCGATGTTCGATGCCTGGACGCCGGCCCTGCAAGGAGACGACCTGGCCGAGGCAGCGCGACAACTGGCGCCGCACATGGTCCATACGACGGTCGCCGACTATGTGCGCCGGCCGCGTTTTCGCTATCAGCCGCCGCTGGTCAACTTCAGCCGCGAGTCCGACGCCATCCGCGCCGTACCGATGGGCGAGGGTTTCATCGACTACCGGACATTCTTTCGCGTTCTGAAGGAGAGCGGCTACGAAGGATATGTGGCTTACGAGATGTGTTCGCCGATGCGCGGCGGGGGCAGCGAGGAGAACCTTGACCGCTGTGCGCGTCATTTCCTCGAATATATATGGCCACGATATAGGACCGACGGAGGAAGCGCTTCCGTCTGTCTTGCCGCCTGCGGCGTGGCGGGCGGCCCGCCCACCCCCCAGCGGCCACCCCGTATTACGCCACTCCATCATCCCTTTTACGGCGGGCCGCCTCGGCCGGCTCGGGCTGCGGCACACCCCCAAGCGATCCCCCT
>JBBSDR010000113.1:0-10419 GCA_038240465.1 Gemmatales bacterium | reverse complement strand
TCGCCTGCGATTCACCGGCACGCTGACGCTGTGCCGCTCGCCTCAGAATTTTTGCTTCTCATGAGTCCCACCCTCGACGCCTTTCTGCGCTCCTGGCCGTTCGACCCCTGGTTCCTGTTTGCGCTCCTGCTGACGGCCGCGATCTACCTGCGCGGCCACACCATCCTGCGCCGCCGTGATCCGGCGCGCTGGCAGGGCGGACAGATCAGCGCTTTCCTTTGCGGCCTGGCGACGATTTATCTGGCCCTGGCCTCGCCCATCGAGCCGTTCGCGTCGCTGCTGCTCCAGGTACACATGGTGCAGCACCTTCTGCTGATGATGGCCGCGCCGCCGCTGATCTGGCTTGGCGAGCCGCTTTTCCCCTTGCTGGCCGGTCTGCCCCGGCCGATTCGCACTTACTGGATCGCGCCTCTTTTTCGCTCGCGGCAACTTCGCTGGCTGTTCGGTTACTTGACGCATCCAGTGGTGGCGCTGCCCCTCTACATCGCCGCGACCTGGCTCTGGCATGCTCCACCCCTGTATGACCTCGCTCTTCGCTCCAACGCAATCCACTATCTGCAACACGTTTGCTTTCTGGTGACCGCGCTGCTGTTCTGGTATCCCGTCGTGCGGCCTTATCCGAGCAAGCCGCGCTGGTCGCTCTGGCTGCTGTTTCCTTACCTGATCCTGGGAGACATTCAGAACACGATCCTGTCGGCCCTGCTGACTTTCTCCAGCCAGGTCCTCTATCCCTTCTACCTGGACGTGCCGCGAATCGGCGCCGGGACGCCGCTGGACGACCAGTCCACAGCGGGCGTCATCATGTGGGTGCCGGGTTCGGTCGCCTTCCTGGTCCCCCTGTTCTCTCTCACCATCCGCTTGCTTTCCGGTCCCGCGAACAAGAAACGGCGTCCGCGATCCCTCTCGGGCGGCCGTCTGTCTCTACCCCTGGTGAGCAACAGCCCGTCGATGAAACCCGCCGGCTTCGATGTGCTGCGCCTGCCAATCCTGGGGCGATTCTTGAAATGGCGCTATTCCCGGTTCTGCCTGCAACTGCCGCTGCTGTTGCTGGCGGCCGCGATGGTCTACGATGGCCTGACCGGGCCGGAAGTGGCGCCGATGAACCTGGCCGGCGTGCTGCCGTGGATTCACTGGCGCGGCCTGCTCATCTTCGGCCTGTTCGTGGCCGGCAACGTCTTCTGCATGGGCTGTCCGTTCCTGCTGCCGCGAACACTGGCCCGGCGCTGGCTGCCGGTCGGCCGCGCCTGGCCGCGCTGGTTGCGAGGCAAATGGCTGGCCGTTGTCCTGATTATGCTGTTTCTCTGGAGCTACGAGGCATTCTCGTTGTGGGACAATCCCTGGTCGACGGCGTGGATCGCCATCGCCTACTTCGCCGGCGCGTTTCTGATCGACAGCCTGTTCCGGGGCGCGGCGTTCTGCAAGTACGTCTGTCCGATCGGCCAGTTCAACTTCGTGCAATCGCTCGTGTCGCCGCTGGAGATCAAGGCGCGCGACCTGGCCGTCTGCGCCTCGTGCCAGACCAAGGACTGCATCCGCGGCCGGGACGGCATTCCAGGATGCGAGTTGAACCTGTTTGTGCCGCGCAAGGCGAGCAACATGGACTGCACGACTTGCCTGGACTGTGTCCACGCCTGCCCACACGACAACGTCGGCCTCATCGCCGGCCCGCCGGGCGCTGAGTTGTGGTCGGATCGACAGCGCTCCGGAGTCGGCAGGTTCGGCAAGCGTCCTGACCTTGCGGCGCTGGTGCTGGTGCTGGTCTTCGGCGCCTTTGCCAACGCGGCGGGCATGGTCGAACCCGTGGTGCAGGCGGCTCGCCTGCATGAAAACCACCTCGTGACGACATCTCTCTTCTATCTGCTCGCCCTGATCGTTCTGCCACTCGTGCTGGTGAGCGCTGCCGCTGTGTTAAGCCGGCGCTGGGGCAAACTGAAGATCGGCAACCTGGAGACGGCGACTCGTTTCGCCTATGCCCTGATCCCTCTCGGCTTCGGAATGTGGCTGGCCCATTATGGCTTCCACTTCCTGACGAGTTACGACACGATCGTGCCGACGACGCAGCGGTTCGCCTCGGACATGGGCTGGACCTCCGTCGCCGATCCAGACTGGGTTTGCGATTGCTGCCGTCCGGCTCGACCCTGGCTGCTGCACCTGGAGATTCTGTTCCTTGATGTGGGGCTGCTATTGTCGCTCTACACAGGGTATCGCATCGCCCTGTCGCTATCGTCGCGCCCGGCCAGCGCACTCCGAGCGATGTGTCCCTGGGCAGTGCTGATTCTGCTGCTGTTCGCGGCCGGGATCTGGATTCTGTTTCAGCCGATGCAGATGCGCGGTATGATGCCGGGATGAGCCACCTTGCCTGCAGATGTTGGTTGCGCATTCGGATGGCGGAAAGGAGCCCAGGCCGTGAATAGGATGGAACTGCGACAACTCGCTGAGGACCGCATCCTCGATGCCCGGCTCCTGCTGGCAGGGCAAAGGTGGTCGGGCGCTTACTATGTGGCCGGTTACGCTGTTGAATGCGGCCTCAAGGCCTGCATTGCGCGGATGACGGCCGAACACGACTTTCCGCCGAAGTTGAAGTTCGTCCAGGATTGTTACACTCACGAATTGGTGAGGTTGGTGCAGGCAGCCAACCTCAAAACGGACCTGGACAACGACACTGCGGCGAACCCCATTCTTTCCAGCTACTGGAGCGCCGCCAAGGACTGGACGGAGGCGAGCCGCTACGAACAAAAAACGCAGTTCCAGGCAGAAACACTTTTTGAAGCGATTGCGAACCATCCGAACGGGGTGCTCCCATGGATACGAACACGCTGGTAGAGAAGATGATCGACGACGGCCAGAAGCTCGTCGAGGAACTCCCGCAGCGCGGTTTTGAGGTGACCGCCGTCTTCTGGCTCAAGGCTAACGAGGACGAGCAGTGGTATTTCTACATCGTGTCTCCGGCTGTGGACACCGACGGGCTTATCCTTGCCTACCGGCGCTTGCACACGCTGATCCGGCAGATGCCTCAGCCATTCTGGATCGACCCCCTGGAAGTAAAGTTGATCGAGCCGGACAACTCCTTGGCTCGTGACGTCCTCGCCATTCACAGCCGCGCGCCCGGGGCCAGGGTGTCTCCCATTCGCTGGGGTGGCAAGAAGCTCGGCAATATGTACATCGAAGGTGCCTTGCTCTATCCCCTGCCGGCGCCCATTCCCTGAATCGCGCAGCCGAACACCCCAAAACCGAGCTAACATGAAGTTCCGAGCGACACGATGAAGAGGTGGCTCGTCCCACTGGCGGCGTTGGTCCTCGCGGGTCGGGCCTGGGCCGACGGGGGGACGCTCCGTCTGCGCCACCAGGCAGGCAACTATCGCGTCGCGGTTTTCACTTCACCAGCGATCCTGCGAGCGGGGCCAGTCGATGTCAGCGTGCTGGTGCAGGATGCCGCGACAGGGAAGCATATGCCACAGACGCAAGTGACGGTCTCCTTCCGCGAGGAGGGCAGTTCCGCATCGACGCTGGAACAGCCGGCCACCGTCGGAGCGGCGACCAACAAGCTGTTTCATGCGGCCGAGTTCGATCTGCCGCGCGCCGGCCGCTGGAGCGTCGCGGTCGAACTGGACGGCCAGCACGGATTGGCCACGGTACACTTCGACATCGAGGCAGCCGAGGCCCTGCCGCGCTGGCTCGAAGTCTGGCCGTGGATCGCCTGGCCCGCAGCGGGTGTCGTGCTGTTCGGCGTTCATCAACTCCTGGTCCAGCGCTCAAAATCAGATGCGAAAAGGTAACATCCTGAACCGGATGGCTGTTCTCATTCTGCTCGCGCTTCTCCCTGAAACGGGCGAAGGAAACCGCCCCGCGCCCTCAAGATCAGCGGCCGAGGGAGACGCGAACTTCATAAGTGCCGCTCGACTCGCTGTTGGATGAGTTGGGCGTGATGCGCAGGTAGAGTTTGCCCTCTTCCGCGGCGGCGCCCTCGAAACGGGAGCCGACAACGAATACCCGGCCATGTTCGCCAATGCGGCCTATCAAAGTCCCCGGCCGCGGCGGTCCCGCTGGCGCCACTCCGCCCCCTCCGGCCCCGCCTCCTCCGGCCCCGCCCATGCCGCGCCCACCCCTGGCTCCGCCGAAGCCGCCGCCAGCCGGCCGATCGAACCGCGCGATCTGGCCGTCCGGGCTGACAAGGGAAGTGCCGGCGTCCGGGCCGCCGGGCCGCAGGTCCACCGATCCCGTCGCCGCGATGCGGAGACCCGAGCCGGCCCGGAGGACGACACCTGTGTCCAGCCATTCTTCCTTCGGTCCGCCGTGCTTGCCCGCGTCCACGGTCAACGGCGTCTCGCGGTCGGTGGCCAGCAGGCGCATGCTGCGGAGGTCGGACAGCTTCAGGCTCACCTCGCCAAAGTAGGGTCCGCGCGCCTTGAGGGCCGAGGTTTCGACCTGGCCGGTAACGGTGAAGTCGAGGGTCACAACGGTGTCGTGCCGCGGCAGATGGAGTTTCTCTTCCGGAACAGTCTCGGTGATGGTCTTGAGAATGTCCTTCGCGCGGCGGGCGACTTCGATGTCGGTGCTGCGGGTTGCCTTCTGGACGGCGACATGGGCCAGTTCGCGAAGGGCCGCCAGTTCGGCGCCCGCGGCCTCGCGCTGCTTGAAGTCCTTGCTGCCGAGCTGGGTGATGGCCGCGTCGATGCGCCTGGCCGTCTCTTCGGGGATGCGCAGACCGAAGTCGATGCGGCGAATCTCGCCGACGGGGACGGTGAGTTTGCCGTAGCGGGTGACGACCTCAATGCTGCCGGTTTGCAGGGTCATCTTGACGGTGCTATCGTCGGCAAAGCGAACCTCGACGGCGTTGCCCTCGGTCCGGGCGCTCGGTACGGGCTTGTCGGTCTTCTCCTGACCGTGAACGGCGGAAAGGGCAAGGGGGACGCTCAGCAGGACCCAGCAGCAGCGAGACCACATGATGGCACTCCTGGAAGGGGGCGACGAGAACCGTTGCCCTTCTAGTTAAGAGAAACCCCGCACAGGGCAATGGGTCTCGCCGCGCACTGCTCCGCGAAGGCTGCGAATCGCTCCCTGGAAGGGGCAAGCGTCTGCTCGTCAGCGCCCTGGTACTGGTCTCGGTCCTCACCCCTGCGGCTGTCTTCATCCTGAAAACGTCTTGAATGCCGGCCACAATGAAGACAGAAGAGATTGACCACGAATCACACGAATCGAACGAATGAAGACAGAAGAGAGAGAAAAATTGACAGCCAGGAGAGCAGGCAAGAGGACCCCTCTTGGCCGATTGTCTGGTCGCTTTCGCGCTTCCTGTCTTACTCCATTTTGTATTCTTTGTAATTTGGTTTGATTCGTGTGATTCGTGGTCAAACTCCTAGGCGGCAAGAGGAGCAACCGACGCCACGGTCTCGCCCACAGTCGTCCTCGACGCTGTCCAGCAGGCAATAGCCCAGAAGAGCAGGGCAGTCAGTCCCATCGTCCCAAAATCCTGCAGCCGCTTCAGTCCCGGCAGATACGGCAACAGCGTGACAATACCATTGAACGCCAGCAGCAGACACAGGGCAGGCTTCGGATAGACGTTGTCGCCGCGGCTGATGACGATCAGGCCCATCAGCAGCGGCATGGCCTGGCAATAGTAGTGCATGTGACTCACCGGACTGAGCATCAGCATGGTCAAAATCATGCAGCCGCTAAAGAGCAATTCACGCGGTGGATCGAGAGGCAACCCGTCGCGGCGGCGGAAAGTCCACAAGGTGAATACCGTCATCAGCGCGCCAAGAGCCAGGTGGACGGCGCGCACCGTATCGGATGCTTCGGAGGGGCGCGTTGCCGGATCGGGATGGATCGCGTTGTGGAGGATCGACAGGAATGACTGGCTGTGCGTTCCGGTCACGTTGATCAACTCCAGGGCGCGGGAGTCGTCCTCGCCGATCCCCAGAGCAGGCGCCAGCACTGTCTCGCCGATGGCGCGATAGCAGGCGAGGGTCTGACTCGGCCCGAAGCAGGCGCTGGGAAAGGCGAACAGGCCGGCGAACAGGCCGAGCGCGCAGCCGGCCAGGCAGCGGCGGTCCCGGCGAACCAGCGGCACCAGCACGAGAAAAATCGGGATGATCTTCAGACAGATGGCCAGGGCGAGCCAGAGACCGGAGCGCAGTGGCCGGCCGCGCAAACTCGACGCCAGCCAGCCGCACAGGGCGGCCAGCACGAGCAGATTGATCTGGCCTCGCCCCAGCGTTTCGCCGACTGTCGCCAGGCAGGTAAACAGCGGCAGCAGCCGCAGGGTCCACCAGCGCCTGCCGCCGGGTAGCGCCTCCGGAGCGAGCGCGGCGGCCAGGACGTGCAAGGCCCAGATCAAACAGCCAACACTCAACAGATACCACAGAGCAATCGAGACGGGATAAGGGACGATGCGCGAAGCCGTGACGTTGGCAGGCGGGTCGGCCAGTGGGGTCAGCACCAGGGCCAACAACGGCGGATAGTGATAGTGCCAGCCGTTATCGTCCACGATCGTGTAGAGTTCAGCGCCTCCCTGGCGCGCGGCCCAGGCAGCGCGCAGATACACGCCAGCGTCACCCAGACGCCGCGACAGAAACGCCGAACGGACCTCGACGACGACGCCGAACATGAGAACGGTCCCGGCCAGCGCCAAAAGGCACAGGCGCTCCCAGAGCCGCAACCGTTCGCTTGCCGGAGAGAGTTCGTCCATTCCGTCCTCGCAAGAGTGTTGCGGTACAACTCGATCACGCCCGGATCGGCTCGGGAAGCGTGGACGTTCGCAACCGGGGGGCCTCGATATCCGCGACGGCTTTTTCGGTCTCCTTGACGAGATAAATCGGCCGCCCCTTGACCTGCTCGAAGGTGCGGCCGACATACTCGCCGAGGATCCCCAGCGCACACAGGATCGAGCCGCCGACGAGGTGGACCGAGGCCAGCAGGGCAAGCGGCCAGCCATTGACTTCCCAGCCCGGAACGAGCATCCCCAGCACGCCGCGCAGCATGGCTCCAACTCCGACGAGCAGGAACAGCAGCCCGAGAAGGAACGTCAGTCGCAGGGGGATTCGCGATGAGGAGGCAATGGCATCGAGGCTGAAGGACAGCAGACGGGTCAGGGTGAAGCGCGTGGTGCCGGCGACGCGCGGCGGCGGATCGAAGGCGACCTCGGCCGTGGGGAACCCCATCCATTGCAGCATGCCGCGCAGGTAGCGATGCGATTCGCGCAGCCGCAACAGGCTGTCGGCTGTCCGCCGCGTCAGCAAACAATAATCGAGCATGTGCGGCCGCATCGGCTGAGAACTGAGGCGGCGCAGCAGACCGACGAAACACCGCGACGCCAGGTTGCGGAAAAACCCCGCGCGCCGGCTCCGCCGCATGGTGATGACCAGGTCGTGGCCTTCTTGCCAGCGCTGAAGCAAGGTGGGCAGCAGAGCGGGAGGATGCTGCAAGTCGCTGTCCATCAGGACAATCGCGTCGCCGCGTGCATGTTCAAGCCCGGCCGTGAAGGCGGCCTGATGGCCGAAATTTCTGCTCAGCGACAGATAGCGAACGCGCGGGTCCCTGATGGCCCAGTGGCGCATCAGTTCCAGCGTGTGGTCTGTCGAGCCATCGTCCACATAAACGATCTCAAATTCATAACGGTCCTCAAGCGCGGCGAGGACGTTGCACAATTCGCGGTGAAAGTGTGGCAGGACTTCCTCTTCGTTGAAAGCAGGGGCAATGATGCTCACCCGCGGCTTCTTTGCGTTCATGCGCGTTCTCCAACATCGTGCAGCGTTGCTCCCGGTTGCGATCGAACCATCAAGCGGCCAGTCTCCGTTGTGCCAGGCAATCGATCTTCGTCAAATGCAGTCCCGCGCTCCGACACAGTTCGTCGAGCGCGCCGCCGGCGAACAACTGGTATTCGCGCTCGCGTGTGTCTTGCTCGCAGGCCACAGCCAGGCCGGGCAGCCAGCGGGCGAGGCGTTGCATCGTCGCGGACGGCCGATCTCGTGCCAGCGCTGGATCGGGATGTCCGGGATGACAGACCAGTTCAACGACAGGACCCGGCGCCGTCGCGAGCCAGCGGCCGAGGCGCTGGATGGCCGTGGCCTCGTCGGGATGCGCCAGCCCCTGCGGATCCGTCACACCCACCAGACTGTCATTGCCGGGGAAGCCGAGCTTTTTCAACTGCGGCCGGCAGCGCCGGCCCAGCGTCGCCAGAAACACGCGCTTGAGCCGCGCCTGTTTGACCGCTCGCAGCATGGCGAACGTCTCGCACACCCGGCGGACATAAGGGAGCGGCTCCTGGCCGGCGAGGAGATCGAAGAGGATGGGGGCGATGCCGGGAAAGATGTGGACGTGGTGATGTCCGTTGACCAGGGCGGGAAACTGGCCGGTGAGCTGGCAGAAGCGGTCGTACTGCGCCTCGAGTTCCGCGCGCACTTCTCCCGGCACGATTTGCCCGGCCGCGAGCCTTCCGAGCAACTGTCCCAGCGACAGAAAAGTGCCGTCGTCGCGCACCAGGCTGGGTACTGCGCGCGCAGCCAGAATAGGGCGGTCCATCGTCAGACAGACGTGCCAGCCAAGTTCGAGATGACGGTTGCTACCGGCGCGGCGCCACTGGCGCACTGCCTCGACGGCATGGGGAGAGTTGACAAGGAGGACGCTGGCCGAGAGACGATCCTGTCCCGCCAGATCGAGAAGTCCGAGCGAGGTTGCGGGTCCGATGCCGAAATCGTCGGCGACAACGACCAGGGCGCGAGTCACGTCCATGTGGCTCCCTGTTCAGCAGGCTGGGTAGTCTGAGGGGGGTACTATACCGTGCCGCTCCGATTAGAGCAATCCGCGTTTGTTCAAGATGGAGAACTTTCGCTCAACTGTGCATGAATGGGCGAGAGGGGCGTGCGAATGCTTTGCACATCCGGCAAATCCTGTCATCTCGATGCAATCGTCAGCCGATGAATAGTCAGTTCAGGGAGGAGAAGACGCATGAAGACCCGGCTGACAATCGTCTTGCTGCTGATGGGGCTGGCCTCCGTGGGCCGTGGACAGAGTCCCTTGCCGCCAACGGAACGTCTGACCAGTTTCGATCCGGACAGGCTCCAACTCGAACGGCGCGGCGAGCGCTGGCTGCTTCTGGCAGGCGAACGAGTGCTCAAGGACTGCGGCACGCGCGAGCAGGAGGCGCATCAGGTCTGGCATCTGATTCAGGAACTCCGCCTGAACCAGCATGGCGTGATCGGCGGCAAGGAGCCGGTCATGGAATACTGGCTCGTCAACGGCCAGGCGCCGACAGCCCTGCCGCGCGGGCTGCGGGTGCTGCCGATCAACCTCGATGAACTGCATCTGGAGCAAGCGCAGGGCTTCTGGGTGCTGCGCGAGACAACGCGGGTGCTGTTCAACTTCGGCACCGACGAGCAGCCAGCGCGCCAGGCCATGACCGTGCTGAAGACGTATGGCTTCAATCGCGTCGGCATCGTCGGCCAGGCTGTGCCGCTCATGCTGGTGTTCATCGCTCATCCCGAGGGCAGTGGCGCGCGGACGGTCAAGCTGACCCACGAGGCACTCAAGCCGCCGGACCGGGGGGCCGTGCCGGCCGCTCCCCCCGTGAAGGTTGCCAGCTTCTATCCGGCGCCCATTTTGCCGCCGATCCGCTCCGGCTTTCAGAACCAGCAGTCGCTGTTGCTGGAACGTGGCCGGCCGGCGCGGATGGCGCAACTGTCCACGGACGCGGTCCCCGAAGTTGCGGTCCTGGGAGCTTCGGCAACCCGGGCAACGTTTGACTATCGTCGGGTCCAGGTGCGGCGCGAGAACGGCGACTGGATGCTGGCGGCCGGCGGCCAGACGCTGGCCCGTTTCGGTTCGAGCGAGCGCCACGCCCAGCTGGCCCACGCTGCCGTGATGCACTATCGGCTGACGGAAGTGCATCAGATCGGCGCGCCGGAGTCGGGCGTTCGCTATTTCCTGTCGAACGGTCAGGCGCCGCGCGGCCTGATGATCGGCCTCATGGGCGACAATTTCCAGCCGGAACAGCTCTCGATCCAGCAAGTCCACGATAAGTTCGTCGTGGCCCAGCGCGGCCGGGCGATTCTGGAGGCTGGCACGAAGGAGGAGGACGCCCGCGAATTGCTGCAGGTGATCCGGCGCTACGGCTTCGACCACATTTGTCGCATTCGCGACAATGACAAGGACGGCCTGACGCTGCTGGTGAAGAGCTATTAGCGCCGCCCGTAGCCGAAGTCGCCAGACTTCGGGAATGGTATCCCGAAGTCTGGCGACTTCGGCCCGACAACAAACGCGATACCTGATTTCCGCATTTGTGTCGTGCCTGGACTGTGCTAATCTGGATAAGCTTTCGGGGACCAGGTCTAGCCTGTTGCCCTGCAACACGAGCGATGTTGCGTCGCTCCGGCGTTTTGCTGGTCATGCGTCACGAGGAAGGCTGTTTCAGACTCGCTGATC
>JBBSDR010000112.1:0-10424 GCA_038240465.1 Gemmatales bacterium | reverse complement strand
GCTGCAGTTGTAACGCAAGCAACTGCCCGCGTTGGTGTAGCTCACGGTCATCCGCCGGCCGCAGCGGCCACACACCAGCAGCCCCGCCAGCAGAGAGGGCCCCTGCCGTGCAGCGCCTTGAGATTCCGCCCGCGAGCGATTGGCTGCCAGGCGTTCCTGGTTGTGCCAGTAGCGTTGAGCCGTGATGTAGGCGGGACAATGCCCTTCCAGCAGCACGGGGCAATCCTTGACCGCGCGGCTGGTGCGTCCCGCGGCCGGCCGGCCTGGAATCTTCTTGCGTGGGTCGATGGTGCGCTGTCCCCAGCGATAGTAGCCGGCATAGATCGGATGATGCAGCAGGTTCTGCAAGGTCTCTCGATTGGGACGCCGCCATTCCAGCTGCCCGCGATTCGGCCCATAGTGAGGGCGGATGGGCATCTTGATCTGGTGGTGTACCAGATAGCGCAGCAGCCCGTGCATGCTGCCTTGCCGCTCGAACTGGTCGAACAGGAGACGGATCACGCCTTGCACCTGCCGATCGGGATCCAGGCCAAAGGTGCGGTCGGGCAGTTTGATGTATCCCATCGGTGGATGGTTGAAGACCTCACCGCGGCGTGCCTTGTTTTTCAGCCCCTCGGCCATGCGCGAACGCAAGACGTGCAGTTCGGCCTCGCTGATCGTCCCCTTGAGTCCGAGCAGCAGGCGGTCGTTGTGGTTGTTGGGGTCATAGATGCCGTCCTGGTCGGCCAACAGGGTGCCGAAGATCGCGCAGACTTCGAGGAGCTGGTGCCAGTCCTTGTTGGAGCGTGCCAGGCGGCTCATCTCCAGGCCGAGAATGATGCCGACGTGATCGAGGCTGACCTCGACGAGCAAACGCTGAAAGCCGGAGCGTCCTTCAGCCGTGGCCGCCGTGAGTCCTTGATCCTCGTCGATGATCTCGACCTGGTTTTGGAGCCACCCCAGAGTGACGGCGCGATGAACCAGAGCATACTGGCGGTCGGCCGATTCGCGGTGTTCGAGAACCTGCTGCATGGTGGATTGGCGGACGTAGACAATCGCTTGACGGCGGCGATGCGAGTCGTTGGCCTTCCCCGAGTACAGTGACATACCCATGTCACTGGAAGAAAACGGCTTGCTGGGGGCAGGAATGGAAGCATTCGGCAGCGACGGACGGTCAGAGTTATTCATGCGTCACCTCCGGCGGCGGTGACAGTTGCTTGGCCAACAGGCCGGACAGGAGCAGGCAGAGTTGTTGACGCTGGTGCCGAGGCAAGCTCTTCCAGACTTGCAGAAGCGGCTGGGGCGGCGCGGCTGGGGTTAGCGGAGTCGGGGGGGGAGATTGGGGGGATGGACTGGGTGAGACACGGTTCACCTCCTTGTTGCGGAAGACAGAGGGTCTGACAGCACTGAGCCAGTTGCAGCAGGGCTGCTGGTTTGATTCTAGGCCGCAGCGACTGGCTGATACAGCCTAAACTCGCTTGAGCGGCAGTGTGGGTGGTTGACTTCCACATGCCAACGCTTGTGGTACAGGTCGGCGATGTCCGCCGCCGTGGTACGGCTGGCATCCGTCAGCGTCGTGGCCGTCACGAACTGACGCACGCGATAGCCCGGATGACTCACCACCACCTGGACTTCACGCACCTCCAGGAACGCCGGCAGACCGCGGTACGTCTCCTCATCCATCCAGTCCGGACGATCCGGCTTGGTCCAACGCGCCACATGGTCGCCCTTGCCCAACTGCTGGCCCTTGCTGAAGTCGTAGTGCCGCAGGTGATGCAAGCGGAAACAGGCATCGACGCCGCGGTTTTTCAGCATGGCGATCAGCCACCAGGTGCAGTAGAACCGGTCGGCCACCACCACATCGCCGGCCCGGAACCGATCCAACAGGCCGCGGAACAGTTCGGTCTCGCAGGTCCCCTTGCCCTTGCACGGGCCGATGGCGCCGCCGACCAGACAGGCGGTGGCGAAGGCCAACAGCACCACCAGCCGCAGCCGCGGGAAGCCGAGTCCAGGCTTCTGCGACTTCAGTTGGGGGTATTTCTTCTGGTTGGCCTTGGTGTCGGGCATGGACAACTCGCAGCCGTCGGCCAGAATGACGCGCCGGCTCTTCCAGCGCCAGCCGTCGGGGGCCTCATCCTCGATGGCGGTGCCGATCTGGGTGGTGAGTCGTCGCAGCAGTGTCTCGGGGAGCTTGGCGCGGGCCTTGCAATAGGCGCCAGAGCCGGCGGAACACTGCGGCAATCCCAGGGCCAGGCGCAGGACCATGACACGCGCGACCGCAGCGAGGCAGGACTTGGAGGCGCTGAGGCACTGGGTGAGAAAGGCCCACAGGGTGACGGCCGGGGTATAGACGTCGCCTTCGCCATCGCCGAAGAAAACGTTTTCCTCGGCGCAGGCTTTTTGGATGTCCTGTTCGGTGAGGACATCGGCGAAGGACATGCCGTCAGCGGCGCCGAAGGATCGGAGGACGCTGGCGTAGGTGGGGGGTTGTGGATACATAGACACGGGGCCTCCCTTGTCTCGAGGACAGCCTGGCGGCGTCTGGAACAAGGAAGGCCCATGAACCGGGTTAAAGTAGAGCAGGAAGGCCCGGTTTCAAGAGGAAAAAAGTCGGCTGAGGACTCCGACAAGAGATTGTCCGCGGTCGGGGTCCGAGGTGCGCGCACAAGAGCCTGGAAGTGCCATTCGTTCCTGACGCCTTTTCTCCCCTGACGTTCGTTCCGGTCCCCTTATCGCCTTCTCTTTTCCGCGCTAAGCTGCGGTCCGGAAGGCCGGAAGGTCATTTGGAGGATTCCGGATACGTTAGTAGTTCAAGCCCGAGTTCGTTCAGGTATTCCTGAGTGATTGGCTGAACGAGGGTGAGTTCGCGCGGTTCCGCTTTGGTGCCGGCATGAACCTGACCCAAGACGGTGCCCGCGAGGCGCAACGCCCCGTCTTCAGCGCGGACGTAAACGGGACCCCCGGAATCCCCTGGGTGCGCACACGGTTTGCCGTCTTTGCGAGAGACCGCGAGCAGGTTTTTAAAGGAAACCGGCTCCTTCATGCGGTCGTAGCGCATGCCGCTGACCTCGACCCCGGCCATCTCCAACTCCCCGACGGAACAGTTCGAGGTACGGCCGACGATGACCAACCGGGTCGGCTCTTTCTCGACCCTGCCGAACGAGATCAGGCCCGCGACGTGCCCCACACGCAGGCGGATGCGGATGACGACCTCGTTCTCGTCCCGGCACAGAACCTCGACGAAGTAGTTGTTCGGCAGGCCGTCCAGTTTGGGGTTAAATTTCTCGCCGCGCTGGAGCCCGCGGATCTCCTGGACGCCTCCAGGCCAGTCGATTTTGAAGCGTGAGAGCAGGTTCTCGGCGCGCAACAGATCGTCGTCGAGTTTGGAGTCGTCGTGGACTTTTTGGATTAGGGAAACCCAGGTGCAGGGATCCCAGGCGGGGGCGGTTTTCCATTGCGAGTCCTTCACGAGCCGAAAGGCCGCTTGAGTGGTCTTGACGCGGAAGGCCGCGATGATCGGCTGAATTATGGCAGGGTGCGTACGCGCACCCACCTTCGTTGCTGGAACGACCTTACAGAAAGCGATGTCGCGCTCGTTGGGTTCACTGACTGAGATCGGGGCCGACGTCCCCCACACATGCAGGATAGCGTCAAAGTGCTCGAGTTGGTGCTTCCCCATGTAGGGACCGTATCCGAGGTCGCACATGGCCGGGAACATCAGCCACGAATCGCTCTTCGGTGCTCCAGTGAGGTCGGAAGGCATCGCCGTGTGCCGGCAGACGGAGAAGACGCGAAGAGCGCGATCTCGCCCGGATACGAAGCAGGGGCCGAGCGTGCCCGCCTCGCCAGGCTCCCGTTTGTCCGGGTCAGTCCCGGGGACCCGACGAGGCAGGCTGACGAATGAACAAGACCCGCCCGTCTCGAGATCAGTCCGACAGGCCAACTGATAAGCGGGTTTGTATTCCCGATCATCGAAAATCTCCTCCCATGCGGGTCGTGAGGGGGAACCCCAGAGGATGTTGAACCCCTCACGACCCTCTGGGAGGTCGATGACCTCCACTTTCCCATCCGCCGTTTGCCCTGCGATTCGAGGGTGGTTGCCTCGAAAGAAATCGTCCCGTGTGCAGTTGGTCTTTGATTCCATCGTATCCCCCTAGACGTCAAGGAGTTGTCCAGAGTTGTCCGTACCCAACCGCCGAACCCGTTCTGAGTCGCCGTAAGTCCAATAATTGCAACGCTCGGATCCCTGCCAGAACGGCTTCCGCGGTCCTTTACAGTTGTCCTATCGGGGCCTTGCTGCGGGCCGGCAGGAGTGTTGGGAGCCCACGGACACTCCCGAAAGTTCTGCCAGCCCCTTCACCAGGGCGTAATCATCATTCCCCTTCGCGCAACTTGGCCTTTATTTTACTTACGAGTTCCGAAGGGAGATTTTCCTCATTTTTTTTCAGCCAGCTACGCCAGGCGGCAACCCTGGCGTCCCGGCTACCCTCTTTCTTGCTCCCACGGACAGCCTCGAGCAGGGCGGCCTCGCCGGTCGGGGAACGCGCCAGTTCCCTGGCGGGGACGGCGGAAGCACTGAAGAGGATCTTGTTTCCGCTCTCCTGGACGTGGCTTACCAGACTCTGGGCCATCTCGTCCTTCAATGCGAGATGTCGCCCGCCACTCCACTCGTCCTTCATTTGTGGGCTTTGTTGGAGCAAGACGTAGGTCTCGAGCAGAGGTTTGTCTGGGCCAGGGAACAGGGTGACACCGTAGATGTCGCTCGGCGGCTTGTCCCAGCCCCGGTAAGTGACCGTGATAACGACGTCGCGCGGGGCTGTAAACTGGAGCAAGAGCAATTCGTGCTGGCCATCGTCCAGGTATCTGGTAATCGAGACACTCTTGTTTCCGCCGCTGGGCCTGATCTGGCCGTGATCGACGGTAACGGGGTGTGAATCGCCTCTGGCATCCTTCCACCACGGGCGGACGGCCTGGCGCGAGTCGGGTTCGGAGTTGGTGGAAAGCTGCCAAACCACCCCCCCCATTGCGAGCAGCAGGAAGGCGGCCGTGGCGAACGGCGCCCAATGGCGCACCAAGACGAGGCGCACACTGGGTGGACGAACCGGTTCCTGGTTCGGGGTCGGCTTCAGGCTGGGGGCGATCAGCAGTCGGTGAGCTTCCAGCAACGAGGCGGAGTCACAGGTGAGCCGATGGATCTGCTCGAGCTTCGCCCCCGCGAGCGGTTCGTTGCTCGCCCCCCGCTCGCTCTGTTCGTTGAGCAACCGGATCAGCGCGTCGGCGGTCATCCTCTCCGCTCCCTTCCCCTTGAGGCCAGTCTCGCACTGTTGTCCTTTCAACCTGTTCAGCCACGTGGCCCTTGCCTGGCAGACGCGATCGTCCAGCAGGAGTAGCCGCAGTTCGAGCAGGGCAAGTTCCTTGTCCTCCACATAACGGCGGGGAAAATCGAGCAATACGAGTTGGGCGTCGAGCATGGCTTCTTGTTGTCCTTTCATGGCTGCCCTCCTTCGCGGTTCGTGGTCAGGCATGCCCTGAGTTGATCGGTGATCCTACTAAGTCTGCGAAAGACCGTCGAAACGGCGGTCTTTTGTTCTGCCGCGATCTGCTCGAGCGTCTTGGCGTCCCGGAACCGGGCGTGCAACAAACTCTGGTCCTCGCCAGGCAATCGCCCGACGCAGTCGTCGAGCAGCCGCTGTCCTTCGGCCGCCTCGAGGCGGGCCGCGGGCGGCGGCTCGCGCGTGACGATTAGAGGGAAATCCTCCCCGAGGCTCCGCGTCCGCCCGGATGTGGTCAGACGACGCCGCAGGCGATCGATGCAACGGTTGCGGAGCATACCCCTCACCCAACTCAGCCGCTCCCCTTTGTCGGGGTCGTACTGATGCCACAACTCGAGGAGCGTCAGAGATAGTTGTTGAAGCTCGTCTTCGGCGTCATGCAGATTACCCAGTAACCTGCGCGCGTGAGCGAGAAGCGCGGCTTGATGGACTGTCCACCACTCCCCGAACGATATCGGCGCGCCCGTCCCGTCCCCTCCGTTGGGAGCGGAGAACCCTGACGGCTGCTCGTTGGGGTGTATTGGCGTCATGGCGTCTCCAAAGCGAATTAGCGACGCCGCGTCCGGCAGCAAACAATTTGCTTGCCTACTATATTAACGAGATGCGTCCGGGTATTTTCCACTTTCGACGGCGAATCTGCACACTTTCTTCATAGATTCAAGAAGGGGCTTCAGCCAGGCCGAAAGAACGCATCACTTAAGCCGTTCCCAGCAAATGAGTTAGGTTTTGAGTAGACGCCCGAATGGGACGTTGTCGAATACATAAGTGTTTGCCGAATAACCATTTAAGTAATGCGTTCGGGTCTAGGGCTTCAGCTTCACTCGCTGGCTGCTTGATCGACTCTATTCCCCATTCCGCGACTGCGTGAGCGCGGAGGGAGTTGTCGCAGGTAGACCCGGTGGCAGATTCCGCCCGTCTCGCTCCACCAGGGCAGGGTCACCTTCTTGTCAGCTTCTCGCTTAAGCATTGCCCCACTTGTCGCTCGGCGGCCACGAGGGTTAAACCTCCGTGAGTATCCGCGACGGCCTCGGGTGTCTCGCCGTCCCGGTAGCGGGCGTCGAAAGCTTCCCTCTCTTGTTCGGGCAATTGCGCGATGCAATCGGTCGCGAGCCGACCCAATTCCTCCGAGCCAGCGAGGCTGCCTGCCGCGCCGCCCGCCCCAGTGGTGCCCTGGAGGGCCGCACGTTCCGCCCAACGCTGGCGCAGCAACTCAATGGCGGTGTCAAGCAACTCCTCGTGCGCCTGTCTCAGGGGGACAGCCTGGACGCGATCCCCTGTCTCTCGCGCGAAGCGCGCCGTGCGGAGCATCCACGTTGCGGCCTCCGCGTCCGTACGGTTTCCCAGTAACTGCTCGGCCGTTGCAGTGAGGTCCGCCTGGTGCGCCTGCCACCACTCCTCGACGACCCCCATCGGCTCCGCCAGGAAAGCGGCATCGATCTGATTCGTTTTCGTCTCTTCGGTGAACCCGTCGGTGGACGTCACTCGCACCAACACCTTTTTCGCTCCGGCGAGCAACGACCTATCGAGGCGGACCTGTGGTGTCGTCAGGTTCACGCCAATTGTCCGCCAACGGCGACCGCCATTCGTACTGACGTCCACGAGATACACCGGCGGCCGGTTGCCAGGTCCGGCCTTGGCGGCGGCATCGTCCACCCAGCTAATCAGGGGGTCGTCGATCGTGTCCCTGCCGCCGAATCCCGAAGCAGCTGGATGAATGTCGCGCACTGGGCTCGGACGTACACCCCGCTGGAATGTGTCAATCTCTCTGCCCTCCACCTCCACCTTGACCTTGTCCGCCCTCGGCAGATTCGGGACCAACGTATCGATCATCCCCGTCTCATCCTGTTCGGCGTCCACGCAGGCGTCGGGTATCCAGGCGGCCGGGTATCTCTTGAGTTCGACGCCATCCCCGTCGAGCAGTACGACGTCGCATTTAACCTCGCCGTGAAGGCTCGCCGCGCGTGGCGGGGAATGGGACGGCACGACAGACACGATCTTGCCGGTGTGCTTGGACCGATTCACCGTTGCGACGACCTGGATGCTCGCGATCATTCCGCTTCCTCTGTTGGCCTGCCCGATAGGGGCCGCTGGGCCAGTCCTGGCCCCCGCAATGATTGCCGGGTCGGACGACCGGAAACTCCGGAGCCAGGTCTTTATTGCATTATAGACGAGCGAAATGGCTTTGAGGGGCGAGCGAAACAGCAGACGCCATGACAGCGGCGGCGACCCCGACCCGAGCGCCTCCTCGGCGCGAAGGCGGGCGAGGATTCCCCGGTAGGTGAAGACCGAAAGCCATTGGAAGGGACAGTAACTCATCAAGTCACGCCACAGTTCGCCGACGGCCGGCGCCCCGTCCGGAGGTGCTCCCCGCAACGGTCGCATCGGCTGGCCTGTGGTTTCGTCCCCCGTGTCGAACCCGACAGACTCCCCGCTGTCTGGGGATATTTGTCCCTGTGGGTGCGGGTACGGCACGGTCCCACCCATCGCGCCGCAGAAGTTGGCATGTTCCCGGCCGAGCGTATGCGCCAGTTCGTGCCCGGTGTACCAATCCCCGTAGGCGGCTGGCGTGTTCCAGTGGAACCGGCCGGTCCCCGTCGGGCCAGACGCCACCGCCGCCGGGTCAGGCCCGCCCGGAATCGTCGATGCCATGCCTTGCATGAAATATTTCCCTTCGGGGCCCTCGTAGACAAGCCCATAGTAGTGAGTGCGAGGGTCTGTGCCACCCTCCACATCGCGAGGGCGCAGGGTGCGCAACCAGCCATTCACACGGGTGGCCGTAAACTCCCATGGGAAAGGGAAATCCATCGTCGCGGTCGACCAGACTAGGTCGGCCACCGGATACGCCCGCTGCAACCAGGAACGGATCAGAGCCAGGTCGGTGGTCCGCGGGCTGATGGCTGCTCCGCTTGTCGGGTCCGGGAAGCGAATGCAGACGATATGCAACCGCAACGGCGGGGCGCGCTCAAACCGGACCATTCGGGCCGCCTGAGCCGGCACGCCCAGAGCGGTCGGCGAATCGGTCAGTTCGACGAAGGCCAACCCGAACTCCCACTCACCCGCCGTGGTCAGGTCCATCGGTAAGAGGAAGTTCAATCCCTTGTCGAGCGTTTCTCGCTTCGCCCGGAGGTCGCCGTTTTCGCTGGGATCGATGACGGCGGCGTTCATCGAGGTGACATATTGTCGGACACCACCGAGGGGCCGAGCCGTCAATGTGCCGCGAACCGCAAACGGTGCTGGGGCGTTCCCGCTGAGATAGACACGCACGACGGTCCGTTTGCCCGCCAGCAGGGGCACGTCATGGCCGGGCAGGTTCTGGATCGCCTGCGTGACTTCGATCCCGTCGCACCTCAACGTCGGGGGCGGAATCGGTGAACCCGGTCCTGCTACTCCGGGCGAGGGCGGGTTGGAAACGCCGGAGCGAGACACGAGGGGGTTTGGCATGGCAGATACTCAAGGGGAGAAGTCGTGGCGGAGTGTCCTGGTAACGGACGGAGTACGGATTGGCACTTAGGCTTTTGGGGAGTATATCCTCACCGGGGATCGCGACCCCGAAAAGGGGACAGCCCCGGGACAGCCCCCGCACTGAACTTCGGCCAGGAGCAATCTACTTGTTAGCGGAAGGAATACGCCCGGCGTCCTCAAGGTTCGGGGTAATTTGTTTCGACCCACTTGCGGATGGCCTCTTCCGTTCCGCCGCTGTTGAGGATGGAAAGGAGATCCTTGAGCGCTCGCTCTCGATGCTGTTTGAGCGGTGTCGCTTGCGAATCGATAAAGTTGGCGACCGCAAGGAACCCCGCCTGAAAATTGTTAAACTTGCCGTCCTCGACACAGGAGCGGAAGAGAACCTGGCAAGCGATCTCCCGCGCGTCCCATCCTTGAGCGTCCGCTTCTTCCAGCACCGCATCGACGTCGAAGTCTTCAAGAGCCTGGTTGAAACGAAGACCGCAGGCCTGGCAGGCCACAGCGAGAGCATTCCGCATTGCCAGAACGGTCTGGTTCATTACTGCCCGTCCGTGAATAGCTGCTGCTGGAGTTGCAGGACGTCTTCCTTCCGGCTGTAAAACTCTTCATCGGGGATGAGGTCCACATAGATTTCGAGGAGGTCTCCGTCCTTACCCTCTCTCCAGGATCGAGAATGCTCGTGGGTCAATTCCGACAACTCCGCTGCGGTCTTGCTCTGACAGAACCTCGTTGCCCTCTCGATCGCAAAACAGGCTTCTACGGACGGGCGTTCCGCCGACTTCCCGAGTTCGGTCAGGCGATAGCGCTGCTCCGGGTACGGCCCCTCGTGGATGGGGTCAACGGTGATGAGGCCGTCCCGCACCAGTTCAGCAATCAAGTCCTCGCCACGGTGAATGGCAGGGCCGTTGGTGAGCCTTGCAATCGGATGATTTGTCAACACCCCGGGCTTCTCGCCGGCATAGTAGAGGTGCGCAAAATAGAACGCCTTGTGCAACCTGGTCTTTCCAGTCAGTTCGTCCTCCGCACTGCGAAGAATTTCAAGAATCACTATTCGAGCCGAAGTAATCGGCATGGATAAGTCTCCGAAGTATCGATCCATAGGCATCTTCAGCAAAATTGCTCAGCCTGATCAAGAGAAGTATACCACAACCGGGAAAAAAAGGCCCAGACCGCGGTTAGCAACAACAGCGGTAGCTGAACGGGGTCCGGCCCCTGTCTCGGCCACAGGTCCGGGCAGCGGTCCTGAGCGACATCCCAAGGGCTTCCGCAGCGCAGTTCAATCAGCTTCTCGGCAACGAGCAATTCCCGGCGAGAGTTGAACAGCCTTAAAAAGCGTCGTTTGCCGAAGCAGTTTTCGTAAAGCCCTGACGGGGGCGCACGGGTTGCGTGGCAGTCGCAGGAGGGACTGTCATGAACCGATCGGGTACTTCG